>NZ_DGMA01000046.1:0-220 GCF_002388205.1 Achromobacter sp. UBA4530
CCCAGCCGCCGTAATAGCCCGCCAGTGCGCCGACGGTGATGCCGATGGCCATGGACAGCACCGCCGCCACCACGCCTACCAGCAACGTTGCGCGGCCGCCGTAGATCATGCCGGTCAACACGTCGCGGCCCAGGTAATCGGATCCCAGCAGCAGGTCGCCGCCGGGCGGCTCCATGGGCGCCGCGGCGATTTCAAACGGGTCGGCGTGCATCAGCATCGG
>NZ_DGMA01000046.1:498-696 GCF_002388205.1 Achromobacter sp. UBA4530
CCAGCGCGCTGGGGTTGCGCGCGAACACGCGCAGCGCCTCATAGGTTGGCCGGGGCGGCGGCTTGGGCCGGGCGTCGGCGCCGGCGGCGCCGGGCAGCGCAATGGGTGCGGGTCTCATGATGTCTTGATCCGGGGATCGATCAGGCGATACGCCAGATCGGTAAGCTGGTTCATCACAACGACCAGCAACGAGGCAAA
>NZ_DGMA01000046.1:847-1092 GCF_002388205.1 Achromobacter sp. UBA4530
CCACGACCAGCAACGAGGCAAAGAGCAGAATGCCGAGCAGCGTCGGATAATCGCGGCGCAGCACGGAGTCGAACGCCAGGCGTCCCAACCCGGGCCAGTTGAAGACCGTCTCCACCAGAATCGCCCCGGCCAGCACGTTGCCGAACTGCAGGCCCAGCATGGTCACCACCGGCAGCACCCCGTTGCGCAGCGCGTGCTTGTACAGCACGGTGTTCTCGGGCAGCCCCTTGGCGCGCGCGGTGCGG
>NZ_DGMA01000046.1:1321-54332 GCF_002388205.1 Achromobacter sp. UBA4530
GGCGCGCGCGGTGCGGATGTAATCGGCCTGCAACGCGTCCATGACGCTGGCCCGCGCCAGCCGGCTGTACTGCGCCAGGTACACGAACGCCAGCGTGAATGCCGGTAGCACCAGGTGGTGCAGCACGTCCAGCGCGCCCGCCCAGCCATCCTGCGGACCGCCCGCCGACCGCATGTCCGACACCGGGAAGATCGGCCACACCGAGGCGAACAGGATGATGAGGATGATGCCGGTCCAGAACACCGGCGCCGAATAGCCCACGACCGACAGCAGCGTGATGCCTTGCGACAGCAGCCCGTTGGGCTTCCTGGCGGCCAGCGTGCCCAGCAGCGTGCCGATCAGGAACGCCACCGTCACCGACGTCACCACCAGCAGCAGCGTGGCGGGCACGCGGTCCCAGATCAGCTGGGCGACCGGCACGTTGAAGAAGTAGGAGTAGCCCAGGTCGCCGCGCACGACCTGCCCCAGGTAGATGCCCAGCTGCGTGAGGAACGGCTTGTCCAGCCCATACTGCACCCGCAGCTGGGCGCGCAGTTCTTCGCTGATCCCGCCCATCGACCCCGCGATGGTTTCCACGGGGTCGCCCGGCGAAATATGAATCAGCAGAAAGTTCAGCGTCACCACGGCCAGCAGCAGGATCGCGGCGTAGACCAGGCGGCGCGAGAGATATCGCAGCATGTCGGCTCCCGCTACTGCACGGAGGTTTCATCCAGCGGCGACAGCAGGCCCCATATGCCGGACGGCAGACCCTGCACCTTCTTGGACGACAGCGTGTGGTACGGAATGACGGTCAGGAAGTCGATCGGAACGTCCTCGGTCACCAGGCGCTGGAATTCCCCGTACAGCGCGCGGCGCTTGTCCGCGTCTGTCTCGGTGCCCGCCTGTTCCAGCAGCGCATCGACCTTCGGGTTCTTGTAGGACTGCGTGTTGGTCCAGATGATGTCGCGGATGTTGGACGACATGTACGTGCGATGCACGCCGATGACCGGATCGCCCCAGTTGAAGACGATGTCTGTGGTCATGTCGAAGTCCTTGCCGGCGATGCGCTTGGCCCAGGTCGGAAAATCCGGCGACGCGCGCACCTGCACGTTGATGCCCACCTTCTTCAACTGGCTGCGCAGGTATTCCGCGACGTTCTTGCCCTGCACGTCGCTGCCCGGCATGTAGTCCACCGTGAGCGTCATGCGCTCGCCCTTGCCGTCTTTCTTGAAGCCGGCCTCGTCCAGCAGCTTTTCCGCCTGCTTCAGGTCCAGCGGGTACTTCTTCACGTCGTCGCTGGCGAAGGGGCTGGTGCCCACGATGGGGCCGTGCGCCGGCGCGGCAAAGCCTGCGTTCAGCGCCTTGGTGATGAAGCCCTTGTCCGTCGCGTACGCGATAGCCTGGCGCACCCGCACGTCGTCCAGCGGCTTGCGCGCCGTATTGAACGCCAGCCAGCTCAGTGCGCCGATGCCTTCATAGCCTTTGTTGGTCATGACGATGGACGGATTGTCCTTGGCGCGGCGCAGAATCGTCGGCTCGGTCATGAACGGCAGCGCGCCGATGTCGCCGCGCTCCAGCCCGATCAGCAGATTGGTCGCATCGGGATTGATCTTGACCACCACGCGGTCCAGCAGCGGCTTGCCCTTGATGAAGAACTTGTCGAAGCGTTCCAGCACGATCTCCTGGCCCGGCTTGAATTCCTTGAAGATGAACGGCCCGGAACCCACCACGTTCGCGGAGTTGCGCGGGTGCGTCTTCAAGTCCTGGCCGTCGCCGTAGATGTGCTTGGGCAGCACGGGCATCAGCGCCGGCGACAGCGCCAGCAGAATGGCCGGATGCGGCTTGCTCATGCGCAGCACGGCGGTGCGCGCGTCGGGCGTCTCCACACTGTCGACAGGCGCGAACATCGTCTGGAACGGATGGTTCTGCTTGACCGCCATGATCGAAAACGCCACGTCCTCGGACGTCACGGGCTTGCCGTCATGAAAGATCGCGTCGCCGCGCAGGTGCAGCGTCAGCGACTTGCCGTCCGGCGCCAGTTCCCACGACTCGGCCAGATAAGGCTGCGGATTCCAGTCGGCGTCGTAGCGCAGCGGACTGGCAAAGAGCTGCGCACTGGGCAGCGCGGTGGCGGTGCCCGATTGCACTGCGCCGTTCAGATGCCGGGGCACCTGCGTGGAGCCGATGACAAGCGTGCCGCCGGCCTTGGGCGCATCCGCCGCGGCGGCGCCCCCCGCCATTGCAAACACTGACAGAATCGTGGCCAGGCCTAGTCTTGCGCTGCGCATGTGCTACCCCTTTGATGTTGTCGCGTGAACCATTCATGGATGGCTTGCGGTCTAGCGTAGTCATCCCCCGGATGCGCGCTTAGTACCAAACCGCCAGACTTGGTGGTGCCAGGCTTGCCCGCGGTCAACTGCCCAGCGCGTGCGCGTACAGCGCTGCGACGGCGCAACTGTTGACGCGTGCCTGCATGGAGTCGGACCGGCTCGTCAGCAGCACCGGTACTCGCGTGCCCAGCACCAGGCCCGCCGCGCCGGCGCCCGCCAGCCACGTGAGTTCCTTGTAGAGCATGTTGCCGGCCTCGATGTCCGGCACGAGCAGGATGTCCGCGTCGCCCGCCACGCGCGACACGATCCCCTTCTGGTCGGCTGCTTCGCGCGAGATCGCGTTGTCGAACGCAAGCGGTCCGTCGATATCGCCGCCGCGGATCTGCGACCGGTCCGCCATCTTGGACAGCGCCGCGGCATCCAGCGTGGCCGGCATCGCCGGATTCACCGATTCGGTGGCGCACAGCACGGCCACCTTCGGCCGCTCCACGCCCAGCGCGCGCGCCAGGTCGATCGCGTTCTGCGCGATGTCCGCCTTTTCCTGCAGGGACGGTGCGATGTTGACGGCCGCATCCGTCAGGATCAGCAGCTTCGGATAGGCCGCCACCGCCATCACGAAAGCGTGGCTGATGCGCCGGTTGGTGCGCAGTCCCGATTCGCGCGTCACCACCGCGGACATGAAATGGTCGGTGTGCAGGCTGCCCTTCATCAGCATGCTGACCGCGCCATCGCGCGCCAATGCCGCGGCGGCGCGGGCGGCCAGCAGTTCGTCGTCCGGCGTGTCGATGATTTCCATCGAGCCCGCACGCAGGCCTTCCTGCGCCATCAGCGCGGCGATGCGGCCGGCCGGCCCAACCAGCACCGGCTCGATGTAGCCGGCCTCGCTGGCCTGCACGGCGGCACGCACGCTGACGGGACAGAGCGGATACGCCACCGCGGTGCGCAGCCGCCCGGCCGCCAGCGCGGCAACGCGCAGCGGCTCGAACAAACGGTCGAAAGCCATGTCTTCGCTCCTGCCGCGGCCGCGCGTGCGGCGGCCGGGTGAATGACCGGCGCGGATCAGGACGACAGAACTCGCCCCGATCCGCGCCGCGCGCGCCGGTCAGCGTCCGACCGGCTCGATCGGCAGCGGCACCTCGCCCGCCTGGAACGGCTGGTTGACGTACTTGCGGTACTTGTCCAGGAAGCGCACCGGCTGCTTGAGCGCATCGCGGCGGAACGGATCGCCCAGTTCCTGGCTGACCATCATTTCCAGCACGGTCGTCTTGCCTTCCAGCTGCGCCTGGCACGCGGCCTGCAACGCCGCGCCGACCTGGTCCGCATGTTCCACGCGGATGCCTTCGGCGCCCATGGCCCGCGCCAGCTCCGAGAAATTCGGATTGAGCAGGTTGCTGCCGACGAAGCGGCGGCCGTAGAAGTCCACCTGGTTCTTTTTCTCGGCGCCCCACTGGCCGTTGTGAAACACCACCGCGGTCACCGGGATCTGCTCGCGCACGCAGGTCAGCAGTTCCTGGAAGCTCATGCACCAGGCGCCGTCGCCCACGTAGGCCACCGCCGGGCGGTCGGGCCGGCCAAGTTTGGCGCCGATCAGCGCGGGCAGCGCATAGCCGCAATTGCCGAAGCTCATGGCCGCGAGCATGGAATTGGGCTCGTCAAAACGCAGGTAGCTGTTGGACACCGAGCAGATGTTGCCGATGTCGGTGGACACCATCACATGCTTGGGCATCGCGCGTTCCAGCTCGCGCAGCATGCGACGCGGGTGCATGCGGCCGCCGCCCTGCTCGATGATGTCCAGGCTCCAGTCGTCGCGCTCGTGCGACCAGCTGTCCAGCTCCTGTTCCCACTCGGCCTTCTGGGCGGCGATCTCGCTGGCGCGTCCTTCTTTCGTGCGGGTGCAGGCGACATCGCGTGCCTGCAACCGGGCCGTCAAAGCGGCGGCGGCCGGCTTGGCGTCGCCGCAGATGCCCACCGACACCGGGCGTACCAGGCCCAGCATGCGGTGGTCGGCGTCGACCTGGATGATGCGCGCGTTCTGCGGCCAGTATTCCAGGCCATGCTGCGGCAAGGTGCCGAAGGGCCCCAGCCGCGTGCCCAGCGCCAGCACCACGTCCGCCTGCGACAGCAGCTTCATGCCGGCCTTCGCGCCTTGATAGCCCAGCGGGCCGCACCACAGCGGATGACTGGCCGGGAAGGCGTCGTTATGCAGATAACTGGTGACGACAGGCGCGCCCAGCAGCTCGGCCAGCGCCACGCATTCGGCCTGGCCGTCCGAGAACAGCACGCCGCCGCCCGCCACGATGACCGGGAACTTGGCCTCGGCCAGCATGCGCGCCGCCGCCTCCAGGTCCTCTTCCGACCCGGGACCGCGACGGATGCGGCGCGGCTCCGGGATGGCCACGTCGATCTCGCCATAGAAATAGTCGCGCGGAATGTTCAGCTGCGCGGGGCCGCGTTCAGCCATCGCATTGTCGAACGCCTTGGCGGTGAATTCCGCCATGCGGTCCGGACGGTTCACATGCGCCTGGTATTTGGTGATACGCGAAAAGATCGGAAGCTGTTCGGTTTCCTGGAAGCCGCCCAGCCCCATGCCCGCCGTGCCGGTCTCGGGCGTGATCGCCACGACCGGGCTGTGCGCCCAGTAGGCGGCCGCCACGCCGGTCACGAAGTTGGTGATGCCGGGGCCGTTTTGTGCAATGCACACGCCGTGCCGGCCGGTCACGCGCGAATAGCCGTCGGCCATGTGCGCCGCGCCCTGTTCGTGCACCGTCGGCACGAAGCGGATGCCGGCCGCGGGAAACAGGTCCAGCGCATCCATGAAGGCCGAACCGACGATGCCGAAAACATCCTTGACGCCCTGCGCGACCAGCGTCTCGACAAACGCTTCGCTGGGGGTCATGTGTTGCTTGCTGCTCATGGTCTCTCTCCTGGCGTGCCGGCGCTTGTCCGATTGCTGATTGGCCGGTGTGATCCGATACTGCGCCAGAAACCCCCGGCTTCCCACCCCCGGGCATTCCATTTTCTGCAATTTCTGTGCGAGGATGGGCAGCCGATCGCTGAAATCTCAATTATTGAAAGATGAAAGACGAATCCTCCGCCGCCCTGCGCGCGCTGACATTGCTGGAACAGGTGGCACGTTCGGCCCAGCCCGTCTCGCTGGCCGAACTGACCGACGCCACCGGCCTGCCCAAACCTTCCGTGCTTCGGATCCTGTCGCGTTTGGTCGATGCCGGCATGCTGCTGCGCGAACCGGCCGGCAAAAGCTATGTCAGCGGCCCACGCCTGGGCGCGCTGGCCCGCGACACGCTGCTCAATTCGCCTTTGCGCGGCGAGCGCCATCGGATCCTGGACAGCCTGGTCGACGAAATCGGCGAGACCTGCAACTGCACCATGCTCGACGGCGACGAGGTCATCTACCTGGACCGCGTGGAAACCGCCTGGCCGCTGCGCGTCAACCTTCAATCCGGATCACGCGTGCCGCTGCACTGTTCGGCCAGCGGCAAGCTGTTCCTGGCCTATATGCGCCGTGAAACCCGCCAGCGCATGCTGGCCGCCGCACAACTGCCGCGCTACACGCCTAACACGCTGTGCGATGTGGCATCGCTGGAAGAAGAGCTGCGGGTCATCAAGAAGGAAGGCGCCAGCTTCGACCGGGAAGAGTTCCTGCTGGGCATCGTCTGCATGGCGGTGCCCATTCTGCACGGGTCGCGGGCGATTGCGGCCGTGGCGCTGCACGCGCCTGTGGCCAGGTTGTCGATCGATGGCGCCCGGGCCTGGCTGCCGCGGATGCAAGAGGCGGCGCGGGCGCTGGCGGGGACGTATGAGGCGTCCGCGTAACGCCGTTAATCAGCCGTCGCGGTCCTTGTTTGCGGCGCCCGATTGCGCGCGCTCCTGACGGCGGTTACGTGCCCCTTCAATCTTCGCGAGCAGCGGCTGCTTCTTCTGGATGACGATTTCCAGATAGCGTTCCCGGGGCAGGACCAGCCTGATGACGGTGGGCAACGCCTCGTAAGCGCGTTCCAGCACGTCCTTGACCATCGCATCGTCCTTGAGCTTTTCGGCCGACACGCTGAGCAGGCCGTCGACCGTCACGCGCTCGATGGTCTGCCAATGCTGCTCAACAAGCGCGCTGCCTTTTTCTGCCGTGGCGCCGGCCAGTTCCCGGCCCTTTTCTGCGGTGGCGCCTGCCAGTTCACGCCCCCTTTCCGCCGTGGCGCCCGCCAGCTCAAGGCCCTTGGCCCGCGCATTCGCCGCGGCATCGCCCAACTGGGCTTTTGAGCTTTCGAGCGCGCCTGCCGTGCGGCTGGTCAGCGCCTTTGCCTTGACGGCTGCGCCTTCCCGTAGCGCCTTCAATTTGTCGAACATGATCCACCCTGACGTCGGTTGCTTGTTGTGATCGAGTCAGGCCCGCCCCGCAGCCGGCCATGCCCGTCGCCAGATCATACCGACTCAGGCTTTACACTAACGCGCAACTCAGCCTTTTTCCGATCCCTTGCGGGATCCGCCCCGCCGTGACCGACACCGCCTTCTCCTCCCTCCCCCTCCTGCCGCCCCTGCTTGAAAACCTGAAAACCCTGGGTTTCGAACAGATGACGCCGATCCAGGCGCAGGCCCTGCCGTTGATTCTTGAACGGCGCGACGTGATCGCGCAGGCCAAGACCGGCAGCGGCAAGACCGCCGCGTTCGGCCTGGGCGTGCTGCAGAACCTGGACGTGAACCGCCTGGTCCCGCAAGGACTGGTGGTTTGCCCCACCCGCGAACTGGCCGACCAGGTCGCCCAAGAGCTGCGCCGGCTGGCGCGCCTGATTCCCAACGTCAAGATCCTGACGCTGTGCGGCGGCGCCGCAGCCCGGCCGCAGGCCGAATCGCTGGCCCGCGGCACGCATCTGGTGGTGGGCACGCCCGGCCGCATCCAGGACCACCTGGAACGCGGCAGCCTGGACCTGTCGGGACTGAACACGCTGGTGCTGGACGAAGCCGACCGCATGGTGGACATGGGCTTTTACGACGACATCGTCGCCATCGCCTCGCACTGCCCCGCCAAGCGCCAGACGCTGCTGTTCTCGGCCACCTACCCCGACAACATCCGCAAGCTCAGCGCGCGGTTCCTGCGCAACCCGGCCGAGGTCAAGGTCGAGGCGCAGCACGACGCCAGCCGCATCGAGCAGATTTTCTACGAGATCAATGAAGGCGAACGCCTGGACGCGGTGGCAAAGCTGCTGGCGCATTTCCGGCCGGTGTCCACGCTGGCTTTCTGCAACACCAAGATCCGCAGCCATGACCTGGTGGAACGCCTGCAGGCCGAAGGCATCAGCGCGCAGGCGCTGAACGGCGACCTGGAACAGCGCGAACGCGACGAAATCCTGATTCAGTTCGCCAACCAGAGCTGCGCCGTGCTGGTCGCCACCGACGTGGCCGCGCGCGGGCTCGACATCCAGAATCTGGGAGCCGTCATCAATGTGGACGTGACCAAGGACACCGAGGTCCACGTGCACCGCATCGGCCGCAGCGGCCGTGGCGATCAGAAGGGACTGGCGCTCAGCCTGTGTTCGCCAGAGGAAATGCGCTGGGCCAATCTGATCGAGCAATACCAGGGCGCGCCGCTGAAGTGGGCCGACTTGAAGTCGTTGCGCCCCAAGGCCGACCGCCCGCTCCGCGCCCCCATGGTCACGCTGAGCATCCAGGGCGGCAAGAAGGACAAGCTGCGTCCCGGCGACCTGCTGGGCGCGCTGACCGGCGACGGCGGCCTGACGTTCGAGCAGGTCGGCAAGATCAACATCACCGAGTTCAACTCGTACGTGGCCCTGGACCGGCAGATCGCCAAGCAGGCGTTCTCGCGCATTTCCAACAGCAACATCAAGGGACGGCGGTTCCGCATGCGCTTCTTGGAAGAGTTTTGAGCGCGTTGCTGCCGAAGCGGATTGAAGGCGGGTTTACACCTTGGCGTTCTTTCCGCCCGGCGGGCACTGACGGACGCGCTATGGCGTCTTCAGCGCCAACAGCGCCTTGGCGGCCTTGGCGGCGGCTGACGCGCCAGTAAACCCCGCCAGCCAGCCGCGCAGTTCCGCGTCAGCAACCGGATGCGCATGGCGCAGCGACTCATCCAGCAGCACCGTGAGCAACGATCCGATACCGCGCGCTTTGTGATCCAGGTGGGGCAACAGGCCGCCCAGCACAGCGATGACGGCAGCAGGCGCCAGCGTCGCCGCATCGGTGAAGGCCGCTGCCCAGCGCGTGAGGACGATCGCCGGCGCGCAGGCGGCGTAGGCTTGCGCCGCGACCGTTGCGTCCACGCGGTGCGGGATCGCGGCCGCAAAGACTTCCACCGCTTGCGCGCGCACCTCGGCCTGCTTGGCCGACATTCCCAGGGCCAGCAACTGGACCGTTTCCGGCTGCCAGACGCCCGGATGCACGGCCAGGACGCGCAAGACGGCAGGCGCCCGATGCTCGGCCTCATCGCCCGCCGCCGCGTTCATGATCTCAACGCTGGCCGCGGCCAGCGGCAGGGTCGATGCCGGATTGGCCAGACCGAGTTCGGCGCAGACCAGCGCGTGGGCGTCGACGCCTTCTTGGTGCTGCGGCGGGCCTGACGGAATCAGCGCTGGCTGCGTGGCCGTCGGCGCCTCGGCCGGCTCGGCATGGACCACCGGACTCCACCACACCCACTGCGGCGAGCCATCGGCCTTTAAGGCGCTCGATCCGCGACTGCGCCACTCGATCCGCACCGAATCGGTGATCTGCGGCCCCGCGCCGCCGGTCGCCTCGACCACCCTTGCGCGGTCCTCGGGATGTACGCGCAACAAGGCCTGCACGAGATCCACCGGCAGCGGCGCGCAGCTGTCCCTGCCTGCCGCGAATCGGGCCAGCAGGACATCGGCGTCGATCCAGCCCTGCGTGTCGGTGGGCGTGGCCAGCAGCGGCCGGCGCGGCGCCCTGCCTTGAACGATCCCGGCTACCTCGCGCAGGCGGGTAATGAAGCTGGGCAGCAGGGAGGATTGTTCGGCGCTCGGCAGCGGCTGGGGTTCGCCCACTTTCTCATACACCCACTCGCCGTTGACGACTTGGCTCGTGGTTTTCTGCCAATATTTTTGCGGCAGGAACGGGGCCTTGAGATCCTGCGCCGCCAGCAGCAGCGCCGCCGCGTAGTGCTGCGCGTCGCGCTCCACCAGTTGGCGGGCGCGCTTGGCCAAGGGCGCGACGGTGGCCGCCACTTGTCCGGACGTTGCCAGCCACGCCAGCGCCAGCTCGAATTCCAGCACGTCGGCGGGCGCTTCCAGCAGCGCAGCATAGCGTTCAAGGGCGTCAGTGTCGGTCCACGGGCGCAGCGGCCCGGGCGAGGGCAAGCCGGTCGGCATGTCTGACGGGAGATGCGCATGGGCGCCTTCCGCGGCCCCATCCGGCAGCAGCACGGCCACCGCCGGCGCCAGCGCGTCGCGCTGCTGCTGCGCCAGGTCTGTCCGCCCCAGCTTCGCCAGCGCCTTCACCGCCGCCCGCTGCACGTCGGCATGCGGATGCGCGAGGCCCAGGGCCAGCGCCTGCGCCACGGATTCGGGTTCGGCACGCGCCTGCGCGCCCAGCGCCTCCAGGATGCGCACCACAGACACCGCAGCGGCCTTCGAACCCGAGAAAGCGCCGCCGCAGGCGTCCACGAAGGGCCCGGCGTCGAGCAGACCCTGCTTGTGCAGCGCTTCGAACTGCTTCACGGCCAGCGCGACCGTGGCCGTGATCGGCGAGCCCAGACTCTGGCGCAGCAGCGGCTGGTCCGCCGCTGCCTCGTCGGGCGCGGGGGCCAGCGCGACGTACAGACGCGAGAACCAGCCGGCGCGATAGGCGGAGAAATCCCGGTTGAGCGCCTCCAGGCAGCTGCGCAGCACGCGCCGACGATCCAGCGTGCCTTCGTTGGCCAGCAGCACGACCGTGTTGTGCCAGTTCAATTCCTCACGCGAGAACTTGTCGATGTTGGCGAGCGAGATCTCGCCGCCGCCCTCCACCTCGAAGATGCGCCAGAACGCCCCATCGCGCAGCGCATGATCGTGGCGCAGCATGAAGAGGCGCACTTCCTGTTCGTGCCGTCCGCCCAGCCCGCCGACCATCGCCAACACGTAGTCATCCGTAGGGTCGACCTGCAGCCCGTTGAATAGCTCGTTCAGGCGGATCGGCAAAAAATTCGGGCGCTGGGACCAGCCCTGCGCCATCTCGCGCAAGCGCTTGGGCGAGGCCTGCACCGCGCGCATGTCTTCCGACTGCACGCCCAGCATGGCGTCGTACAGCGTGCGCAACGTTGCGCCCTCCTCGACCAGCCGCGCCGTATCGCGGTAGAAGTCCCAGAGGTTTTTGTAGGGGGTCATGCGAGGGGCTATCCTTCGAGAGATCGCTGCGCGGCGGCAGCGGCGGTTGTGGCCAACGGCGTCACGCGCGGCGCGACAGCTTCCAGACTGCGCAGGGTTACCGCCAGCACGGACGCGCCCTTGCGCCGCGCCGCCAGCGTGGCGGGCAAGACGATCGGCATACCGTAGTCGTCGGACAGGCGCGCAGCCAGTTCGATGAGCTTGCCGGCCTGGGCCAGCGGCTTGCCTTCGGCATCGAGCAATTGCGGCAGCAGCGCCTCCAGCGTCTGGAGCGCGCGGCAGCCGGTGATCGCGCTGATGGATGCGGCGTCGGCCAACGTCTGCGCGAGCCGTCCGGCCAGGGCGAAGCCCTGCACCAGATGCGCCGCGATCTGCGCGGCGAACGGCTCGGGGTCCAGTAAACCGGCGTCGGCCAGCCGCGCGATTGCCTCAGCCGCCTGCGCGCGCTGTTCGGTCATCTTCGCCGATGCGGCCAGCGCCAAGGCCGAGTACACGGGCTCGCCGGGCGGCAACCGGGACGCGCCCAGCGCCGTCAGCAGTGGCCCCAGGCCGCGCACGTTGATGACCTGCACCGCCGCGCACAACATTGGATGGAAGTGCGCGGCCAGCGTGTCGGGGTTGGATTGCAGCAGCCAGGCCGCCCATTGCACGATCTGGTCGTAGCCATCCTGCTCGCGCGCCTCCTGGGCGCGGAAAGTGAATTCAGCGGGCACGTCCGCGACATCGAGGGCCGGCGACGCGGAGGCCGCGGCGTCCGTCGCCATCCAGAACGGCTTGGCGCCATCACCCAGCACGGCCAGGTCTCGCGAAAACGTGCCATCACCCGGCTCGGCAAGCACGCGCTCCCACCCGACGCGCTGCGCGGGGACGACCACCGGCGGGCGGAACGGCGTGCCCTGCGCCCGGCTCGACCGCAGGTCGTGAAAGACGCCGGCCAGCAAGGCCAGCGGCGAATGCGTCGGCAGATATTGGTAGCCCCAGCGGGAAGTCCAGGTTTGATCGGCCTTCCAGTCGCCAGTCTCTGCGTCGTAGCGGCTGCTGGAGACCGTTTGCTCCTGCAATGCCACGCCGACGGGATCCGGCTTACCCGCGATGGCCACGACGTACCGGGCATAGCCTCGAAAACTGACGTCTTCCCGGCCCAGCAGCGCGGCGGCCAGCAGGCGTCGCGGCGACGCGTCGCGTTCCTCCCACACCGACTCGATGATCTCGGCGGCGCGGTGTTGCAACGCCTCAGGCAGCGGTTGGTGCGGACGGACGGCCAGGTAATCGAAGAGGCGCGGCAAGTCGGCGCCGTGCCCGGTGCCCTCGAACTGCGCCGCGATCAGCGCGTGCAATTCTTCGTCGCCGCAGATGCCGGGCGCTTGCTCGGGGAGTTCCGGCAGCGGCTTGCGGCGCGGCGCCGGCATCGTGATCGCCTGCGATGCACAGTCGCCGCCAACCTTGGCGCGCGCTTGACCATGCGCCTGACCGCTGGCCTCGGCCGGTTGCGTTTCGGGGAATGGCGTCACCAGCTTGCGCGCCAGCGACGCCAGGTCCAACGGCATGCCGTCCAGCGCGTCGCCCACGATCCGCGAGACGCGATCCTGTTGGCCGGCATCTGTCTTTAGCGCCGCAAACAGCCCGAGCTGGGCCTTGACGAGCTTCTTTTCCGAACGGGTCAAAACGGCGGACCCGGCCTCGATCATCGCGTCCACATCCATCTGTCCGGTGGCGCGCTTGAGCATGTCCAGCGCCAGTCCGACCGCCGTGCTGGGCGCTGTGCCCAGCACGGCAAAGTACGTGTGCTGGCGGGCCGCGATCTCGTGCGCGGCCGGATCGGCCAAGCGATGCATGCGCAAATACCACGCAATGGTCTTCGCTGGAAAATCGCGCAGCAGCGCTTCCAACGATTCGGCGAGCAGGCGGTCGCGGAACGCGGGGTTGTCCTGGCAAAGCGTGAGGACGGCGGCGTCCCAGGCGGGACCGGTGCGCTCCATGAGCAGGTAATCGGCGCCCATGCCCTCAACCCGGAACAGGGCCCAGAACTCGCGCTCGATCTGATCGGGGTTGGCCTGCAGATAGGCGGCCATGCACTTGCCATGATCCACGTCCAGCTGTCCGTCCCCGGCGATGGCGCTGACCTGATGCACGAAACAGCGCAGATAAGGCATGGATAACGGCGCATCGCCGTCCACCCGGACCAGCGCGTGGCATACCGGCCAGGCCAGATCCTCGGCCCACCAACGCTGCTCCGCCAGCAGCTGGACGAACGCGGCGCGCCACGGCGCGTCCCGTCCGCCCGCGGCGTCGGTGACAGCTGGCGCCATCTCGGCGTGTCGCCCGGCATATTCGCGCTTGCGCACCATGTCCGCGGGGGCCAGCGTGTCCGCCACGAGCTTGGGCTTGCCCAACGCCGCCAACACAAAGCACGCCCGGGGCGTGGGACCTTCCGCGCTGAACAGGCGGGACGGCGGCAAGGTCTTGGCCAGCGCGGCGCGATCCTCTTCGTTCGCGCCATCCAGTGCGCGCGCAAAAGGCGCAATATCCGCCGCGTCGCCGCCGGCGGCGGCCTCGCGCAGCACCGCACGGCGTTCGGTCAGGCTCAGGGTCATGCGTCGGCTCCAGATGCATTAAGCGGGTCAAGAAACATGCGTACCGCCAGCGTGTGCTTGCAGGGCCCGCGCGTGCCTTGATATTTGGCGTGCCAAGGGCAGGTGCATCGGTCCAGGACGGGCTCGGCGCCCAGCGCAACCCGGTAGCGCTGCTGCGCCGACTGCACGGAGTACTGCCCCTCGCCTTCCCGCTGGACGCCACCGCCGGCCACCAGCTTGCGTGCCTCGGCAAGCCGCGGATGCGGCGTATCGAGCAGCCCCGCCTGCACCGGCAGCGGCCGATGGAAATACGCGCCGGCCGTCAGATCGAAGCCCACCTGGCCGGAAGACGCCAGCACGCTCAGCGCGGACAGGATCTGCGATTCCGGCAGCAGAGCCCGCTCGGCCAGCCGCACGATGTCGATGCGCGGCTCGAAAGCCAGCAGCGTCGATACGAACGCCGCATCCTCATTCGCATCTGCGCCCGCGACCCGATGCAGCACCGCCCCCTCGCCCGAGAATCCGCGCGATTTCTCCGGGCTAAGGCCCAGCGTGACCCTTGCGCCCGGCAGCTCCAGCACCCAGGCGCTGGCTTGCGGCAACGCGCCTGCCGCCACATCGGCGCCGTAGGCGCGCAACGCCGTGGCATGTCGCAGCAAGGGTTCCAGGACGCGCAGCCGTTCCGGTCCCGCCACGCAGACCGCGCCGGCCGTGGCCTGCGTGGCCAGCCGTAGCGAGCGGGCAGCCTGCGTCGCCCACATCACGGTCTTGGTCGCCGACGACCGCGGCAAGGCCTGCACGAACTGACGCAAGGCCGGCCCCGTCAGCGCGTGGCGGCACGCCATGTCCGCCGACAGCATCTGCGTCTCGGCAAAGCCTTTGAGCCAGCGCGCGGGCAGCGGCACTTTCTCTTCCACGACCTCACCCGCCTGCGTCGTCACCCGCAACGCATCGCTACCCACGTTCAGGTGCAGAGCCTCCGACGGGCGCAGCCCCGCCAGCGCCTGGCGCAACGGCGGATTCACGTCCACGTTGGTGACGCCTGCCGCCAGGTGCGTGGCGTCCAGCGCCGCCGCGTCCACGTCCAGGCGCGCATACACGCCGCAGCACACGCTGAAGGACTCGAACCGCAGGCCCTCGGGCGTGGACGTCACGACCGGATCCGCCGCCCGCAGCACCGCCGCCAGCGTGTTTGGCGGCACGTAGAAGCGCGTGCGCGCCACCCGCGCCAGCATCAGCAGCGCTTGCGCCACCACGGCGGGCTGCGCGACAAATCCGGAAAAGAAGAAGGGATGCGCCACCGCGCCGGACGGCGCAAGACCGCCGCTGGTGGCCAGGTTCAGGTCGGCCTGGCCCTGCCGCTGGGCGATGTCGGAGGGGGCAAGATAGGCGTAGGCAAGCTCCGTCATGCTTCGTGGCTCCTGGACTGCGGCGGGATGCGGCACGGATCCTTTGCTGTCAAAGGCAGGGACGAATACGGGAGATCTGGCTGGGGCGCACGCCTGCCGCAGGGGGTCAGCGCCAATGAGACTTTCAGCTGCTTGTTCATTGGGGACACATCTTAACTGGCCTGGGCAGGCGCCCGGCCACCGACTGCGCGCAAAGCTTGTGGGTTTGACACCGGCTTTGCCATAATGGCGCCGCCTGTACGCCCGTATGCTGGATTTTTCGAATGTGCGGCGGGCACGGAACCAAAGGCAAGCGGTGCGTTCCAACTCGGCGCACTGTCCCCCTTAACCATCAAAAGAGAAACTCACCATGATCAAGTCCGATGACACCGGCAAGCTGATCCTGCGCCTGACCCTCGGTATTCTGATTCTGCTCCATGGCCTGGCCAAACTGACCGGCGGCGGCGTCGGCGGCATCAGCGGCATGCTGTCCTCCCACGGCTTGCCCGGGTTCCTGGCCTACGGCGTCTACGTGGGCGAAATCATTGCCCCTGTCCTGCTGATCATCGGCGTCTACACGCGTCTGGGCGGTCTGATCATCGCCATCAACATGGTTGTCGCCATCCTGCTGGCGCACAGCGGCAGCATTGCCAGCATGACCAACAACGGCGGCTGGGCGCTTGAACTGCAGGGCATGTTCCTCTTCACCGGACTGGCCATCGCCTTCATGGGCGCCGGCCGTTTCAGCCTGGCCGGCAACGGCGGACGCTGGAACTGACCTTACGTCGCGCCCGCTGCGCATTGCCGCGGGCGATCAAGGCAACAAGGGGACCGCATCATGCGGTCCCTTTCTTTTTGCGACGCAAATCACGCGTGTCCGCAGACATTGATACGAACGACATCGACCGTCACGCAGGCGCAATCACTGGTCACGCGAAAGCTGTTTCGGAACGATTACAGTCCCGAACTCGACCTCGCGGCCGTGGCCTAATCCCTATGAGCGCAGGAAAGGCGTATCTCGCGCCTTGCGCCCGGCGGGAGCCGAAATATGAAGAAGCTTGTGTTGTTGTTGATAGCGATGGCCAGTGCCCTGAGCGGCTGCGTGGTTGTGCCGGCCCGGCCGGCCTACTACCGGCCCGCGCCGGTCTATTACACGCCGCATTATTACTACTACCCGGCGTATCCCGCCCCGCATTATTACTATCGCGGCTATTGACCCGCGGACCTGCTGCGCAAAGGACATTCTCATGAACCCATCCTTCCAGATCGCCCGCTTGCGCCCCCTGGCCACTGCTGCGCTCCTGGCGGCCAGCGCGGCCGCTGCTGCGCAGAACGTCTATTCCACGCAGCAGGTGCCGGCTCCATCCGGCGCGAACGTCTATTCCACGCAGCAGGCGCCGGCACCATCCGCCTATCAGCCCGGCTACGACGACGGCGACCCCGCCAACGCAAACCTCGCATTGGTCGACCGCAGTCCTGAACCGCCCCCGCCCCTGCCCGTCTATGTGCAGCCGCCCGCCCCGGCCGATGGTTATATGTGGGTACCCGGCTACTGGAGCCGCAACCGCTACGGCTTTTTCTGGGTCCCGGGCGCGTGGGTGCTGGCGCCGTATCAGGGTGCGCTCTGGACGCCCGGATACTGGGGCTTTTCCAACGGCGTGTACCTCTGGAATCCGGGCTACTGGGGGCCGCATGTGGGCTTTTATGGCGGCATCAACTATGGCTTCGGCTATACCGGCCTGGGGTATGTCGGCGGCTACTGGAAGCGCGACCGCTTCTACTACAACCGGTCCGTGACGAACGTGAACGTTACGCGCGTGACCAACGTCTACCACCGCGACATCATCGTCAACAATGTGGACAACCGCCGTGTCAGCTATCACGGCGGACCTCAAGGTGTGCGTCGCAACGCCGACCCGCGTGAACTGGCCGCGCGCCGCGACCGCCATTCCGGCCCCACGGACGTGCAACGCGGCTACATCCGCGATGCGGGCGGCAATCGTGCGCAGTTCTATGAACACAACAGAGGACGGCCGCCTCAGGCGTACCTGGATCATGCTGACAACGGCAGACCAGGTCGGGATGGCAGGAATGCGCAAGGCCGTCCCGACAGCGGCCCCACCGCCGTCCAGCGGAGCTTGGGGCTGACGGATGATCGCGGCCGCGACGGTCGGCCGCAAGGGCCGTCGCCGCAGGACCGCCTGCCGCAGGACCGCCAGCAGCAAGCGCGTGACCAGCAGGCCCGTGACCAGCTCGTCCGCGATCAACTCAAGAACGACCAGCGGCGGCAGCAACAGGTCCGTGAGCAGGACAACCGCAACCGCCTGCAGAACGACGCCCAGGCCCAACAGCAGCTCAGGCAGCAGCAGATGCGGGACCAGCAGGCGCGCCAGCAACTGCAGCGTGACCAACAGAACCAGCAGGATCTGCGCGATCGGCGGCAACAGGAACAACAGGCGCGCCAGCAGCGTGATCGCGATGAGCGGGCAAGACAGATGGCGCGCGACCGGCAGGAGCACGAGCAACAGGCGCGGCAGGAGCGGCAGGAGCGGCAACGTGACCAGCAGCAGTTGCTCCAGCAATCCAGACAGCAACAGCAACGCGATCAGCAGTCTCAGCAAGCCCGCCAACAGCAGCAGCAACAGCTGATTCAGACCCGACAGCAACAACAGCGGGATCAACAGGCCCAGCAGGCTCGGCAACAGCAGCAGCAGCGGGATGCCCAGCAATCCCGCCCGCCCTCCGTGCGCGACCAGCTCAAGGGCAACGGGCGCGGGCCTGATGGCGGCTGAACTGGACCCTCGTTCGCCTCGCCGCTACAGTAGGCAGCTTGCCGCGGCATTTCCGCGGTCCCGTTAGGAGACACCCATGAAGCGCATTGCCCCCTGGATCCTGGTCTGCGGCCTGATGGCCGGGACGTCGGCGCACGCGGCACTTCCCGTGGGCGCACCCGCGCCGGACTTCAGCGTGCCCGCCTCGCTGGGCGGCAACGAATACACGTTCAAGCTGAACGAAGCGCTCAAGCAAGGCCCTGTGGTGCTGTATTTCTTCCCAGCAGCATTCACGCAGGGCTGCACTATCGAAGCCCACAACTTTGCCGAAGCCACCGACGAATACAAGGCGCTGGGCGCCACCGTCGTCGGCGTCTCCACCGACAACATCGACACGCTCAAGAAGTTTTCCGTCAGCGAATGCCGCAACAAATTTGCCGTTGCGGCAGACAGCGACGGCAAAGTGATGAAGGCGTATGACGCTGTGCACGACAGGCGGCCCGAGTATGCGCAGCGCGTGTCGTACGTGATCTCGCCCGAAGGCAAGATCCTGTATGAATTCACGGACATGAGTCCCGAATCGCACGTGGCGAACACGATGCGGGCGCTGCGGGACTGGAAGGCAAAGCAGTAGGACGGCAGCGCGCAAACAAGATGCGCGCCGCCTGTCCGCTTTAATTGAACGGCCAGACCGTCGGGTGCGTGCCCGGGGGGCTGGACGGCCGGATCCATCGCGCCGGCGTCTCCGAGAAGCGCGCCGCATGGCGCACGGCGACCAGTTCACCAAAGCCTGACGGCGACGTCTCCATCAGGCCGTCAAATCCAGGCATCGCACAGTCCAACCCGCCGTCCACCCGGCCCAGGCCGCGCAGCCAGTGCGCCGTTTGAGCAAGCGACACGCGCACGTGCCAGCTGCCGCCTTCGGTCGCCTGACGCGCCAGCGCCACCTGCGCGCCGAACGCCATCAAATAACCGGACGCATGGTCCAGGATCTGCATGGGCAGCGCTTTAGGCGCGGCTTGGCCGGCCGCCAGCGCTTCCGCGTGGTTGAAGCCCGTGGCCGTCTGCACCAGGGAATCGAAGCCGCGGCGGTTCGCCCACGGGCCCGTCGTGCCATACGCACTAAGCGACACGTAGACAATGCCGGGCCGGATGCGCGCCGCATCCTGCGGACCGAAGCCCAGCGCGGACATCCCACCCGGCCGGTATCCCTGCACAAAGATGTGCGCGCTGCGCAGCAGGTTGCCCAGCGCGATGCGCCCATCGGCCGTGTCCAGGTCCGCCAGCACAGACAGCTTGCCGCGGCTGGTGTCAATGATGTTGTCGATGTTGGGCAGTTGCGGACTGTTTACCAGCATGACGTCCGCGCCATAGGCCGCCAGCGCCCGGCCGCAAACCGGACCGGCGATGATGCGCGTCAGGTCCAGCACACGGATGTCCTGCAACGGACGCGCGTTCTGTGCGTACTTGGGCAGCGGGCGCGGGTCGGCCTCGCCGATGCGTTCGATGGTCAGCAGCGGCTGCGCCGCAACGGCCTGCCCTTGCGGGTGGCAGTCCCATTCCTCGAAAGAGCGCATGGCTGACACGACCATGCCGGCATCGGCAGCAACCTGTTCAAAATCCAGCGCCTTCCAGCGGCTCAGCGCGCGCTCCACGGCCTCGCGAGTCGCGCCGTCGCCGGTCGGGCAGCCCAGCAACGCCAGCGCCCCGTCGCGGTGATGCGCGAAATTGGCGTGAATGCGCACCCAGCCGCCATCGCCGCAGCGATAGACACCCGTAATGGGATCCCAGATGTTGGGCGTGACCCCGTTGATCGTGAAGTGGCTGCGGCACTCTTGCGCCGCATGCAGCATGTCGACGCTGACCTGCTGCCGCGCGCCGCCGCGCAAATGCCAGACCTCTGCAGCGGCCAGCGCCGCGGCCGCCATGCTGGCCTGCGCGGCGGTACCCACGGCGAACGAGGAGGGGACGACAGGGTCGGCGCCCGTCAGCACCACGTGCTCCAGCGACTCGCCCGGCAAATCGACCGATTGCCAGAGCTTCTGCAAGACATCCCGGGTCGTCTTGCCGGCGGGTGTGCGTCCCTTCAGAAAGGACGGGCGAAAGTCCATCAGATTTCCCATAGCGTTTGCCTGCTTTAGTCGTTTATTTGCATTACATGGCGCGCCCCACCCTGCGTCAATACGCCCCGCGCGCCAGCGTGTTTCGGGGTTTGACGGCAATATCCGGCCCGCCGGCCTCCCGCAGGCCTGCCCGCCGCTGCCCCTCGCGCGGGCCCGGCGCAGCGGGTTGCACCGCAACACCCGTCACATCTCCTCGTAGTTTTTACATCGGCTTCCAAGCGCCGCCCACCGGGAGCAGGGGCAGGCACAGGATAGAATCGCAGCCTCGCCGGCCCGCCCGCCCGGCCCGTCTCCTGGAGCCCTTCCGATGAATACGCTGCTCTGGCTGCGCACCGACCTGCGCATGCACGACAACGCCGCGCTCGCCGCGGCGGCCGAGGCCGGCACGGTCACCGCCTTATTCCTGGCCGCCCCGGGTCAATGGCGCCAGCATGGCGATTCCCCAGCCAAGGTGGATTTCTGGCTGCGCAACCTGCGTGAGCTGTCCCGGGACCTGGCGCAAGCCGGCATTCCCCTGAAGCTGGTGACCGTGGACGACTGGCGCCACGCGCCGCGCGCCTTGGCCGGGTTCTGCCAGGAGCACGCGATCGAACAGGTCCATGCCAACGCCGAATGGGGCATCAACGAGCGGCGCCGCGACGACGCGGTCGCAAGCGCCCTGGCGGACATCGGCGTCGACTGGACCCTGCACCATGGCGCAACGCTGCTGCGTCCCGGCACCGTGCTCAACGGCAAGGGCGAGTGCTACCGCGTCTACACGCCCTACGCCCGCACCTGCCGCGAGCGCCTGCGCAGCGCGCCGCTGCGTCCCATCCCCGCGCCGCGCGCTCAGACGCCGCCGCGCTGGCAGGCCGATCCGCTGCCGGAATCGTTCAAGGGGTTCGACGCGCCCAATGACGCCGTGCGGGCGCTGTGGCCGGCGGGGGAAACCGCGGCCAGCGACCGTCTGGCCGCCTTTGCCGACGACGCCATCTTTGCGTACAAGGACGAGCGCGACTTTCCGTCGCTGCCCGCAACCAGTTGCCTGTCGCCCTACCTGGCCGCGGGCGTCCTGTCCCCGGGGCAGGCGCTACGCGCCGCGCTGGCGGCCAACCAGGGTGAGATCGACAGCGGCAAGGCCGGCGCCGCCACCTGGATCAACGAACTGCTATGGCGCGAGTTCTACCAGCACCTGCTGGCCGCCTTTCCCGCCCTGTCCATGCACCGGCCCATGAAGCCGGAAACCTCCGCCGTGCCGTGGCGCGACGCGCCCGACGACCTGGCGGCCTGGCAGCAGGGCAAGACCGGCATCCCGATCGTGGATGCCGCCATGCGCCAGATGCTGGCGCTGGGCTGGATGCACAACCGGCTGCGCATGGTGACGGCCATGTTCCTGTCCAAAAATCTGCTGATCGACTGGCGTCTGGGCGAAGCGTGGTTCATGAGCCAGCTCGTGGACGGCGACCTGGCCGCCAACAACGGCGGCTGGCAATGGAGCGCCTCGACGGGCGCCGACGCCGTGCCCTATTTCCGCGTCTTCAATCCGTTGTCGCAATCGCGCAGGTTCGATCCGCGCGGCGTGTTCCTGCGCGAATGGCTGCCCGAGCTGGCGCACCTGGACGACAAGGCGATCCACGATCCCAACCCGATGGAGCGCGCCGCCGCAGGCTATCCCGAGCCGATCGTCGACCTGGCGCAAAGCCGGTTGCGCGCGCTGGAAGCCTTCGGAAACCTGCCGGCCGCTTGAGGGGCATTTAACTATGAAGAGCGCTGAACCCTAAGCGGCGTTGACGTACGTCATTGCCGCCGCCGCGGCCGCCCCCGATGATGCCCTCGCCCATCACAGGACGAGCAACGCATGCGCAGCAATCAGCCGGTCAATGACCGGGAATATGTACTACGCGACGAGCAATACCTGATCTCCCGCACCGATTCCCGCGGCCGGATCATCTATGCGAATCCGGCCTTTGTCGAGGTCAGCGGCTTCCCGCGCGAGGAACTGGTCGGCGCGCCCCACAACATCGTCCGCCACCCGGACATGCCGCCCGCCGCCTTCGACGACCTGTGGCGCACCATTCAGCGCGGCGAACCGTGGACGGGCATGGTCAAGAATCGCCGCAAGGACGGCGGCTTTTATTGGGTGCTTGCCAATGTCACGCCCATCATCGAGCGCGGCGTGACGGTCTGCTACGCGTCGGTGCGCGTCAAACCGACACGCGCGCAGATCGAGGCCGCGCAAGCCGCCTACGACAGGCTGCAGACCGCCACCGCGCCAGGCATCCGCCTGCACGGCGGCCAGGTCCAGCCCACCGGGCTGCGCGGCGTCCTGGCACGGCTGACGCGCGGGCGGCTGACCGGCGTGCGCGCCCGCATGCTGGCATGGGCGGTGCTGTCGTCATCGCTTTTCCTGGCCGCGGCCGGCGCGGCGATCTACGGTCTGCACACGCGCCTGACCCCCGAGGCATTGGCCGTTGCCGCGGTGTTGACCGCGGGCGGGGTCGCCCTGATCTTTGCGGCGGGCTGGGGCTTTGCCCGGTCTATCGCCGGACTGCTGGGGTCGGCAACCGACTTCACGCGCCAGATCGCGGCGGGCAACCTGAGCACGCCGCTTCCCGGCGCTCTGCCCCGGGACGAGATCGGCGAGCTGAAGTTCTCCCTGGAAGTCATGCGCAAGAGCCTCATCAGCATCACCCGCGACGTGCACGCCGGCATCGACGCCGTAAGCCGCACTATTACCGAAACCGAAAGCCCCGCGCAGGACAACGCCGCGCGTGTCGAGCTGGTTTCACAGGTCGTGGAAAATCTGCGCACCGATGGCGCCCGGTTGCGTGACGCCATCGAAGTGTTCCGCGTGTCCGCCACCGGCGCGTTCAGGCGCTAGCGGCCGCTTCCTTATCCAGGCGCTTGATGAACACCTGCAACTCCTTGACGACCTGCTGGTCGCCACGCGCCTGAGCCGCTTGCAATCCGGACTCCCAGGCGGCACGCGCGCCGGACTTGTCGCCCAGCCCAAGGCAGGCCTTGCCTAGCCATTTCCAGGCGACGGAATACGTGGGATCAAACGCCAGCGCCGCGCGCAGATGCGTGGCGGCTTCGGCATAGCTTTCCTGCTCCGCATAAGCCTTGCCCAGCGAAAACCGCAGCAGCAGGTTGTCCGTGCCCTTGGCCAGCATCGCCTCAAGCCGCTCGATCATTCCTTCCATGCGGGGCTCCTCTCATCTCTGATCTTCAGCAACACCGCATCATAGAACCGGCATGGCCTCGCGGCGCCAAAGCCCCCACGCCCCTGTCCGGCGCTACACTCGCAGGTCTGCCCCGCGCCCGCGCCGCCGCGCACGGACGCCCGATTTCAGGAGCCCGCATGAGCACGATCCATGATTTCTCCGCCCGCGCCATCGACGGCACGGAACAGTCTCTAGAAACGTACCGCGGCCGCGTGCTGCTGGTGGTGAACGTCGCGTCCAAATGCGGATTCACACCGCAATATGCGGGCCTCGAGGATCTTTACCGGTCGTTCCACGACGACGGACTGACCGTGCTGGGTTTTCCATGCGACCAGTTCGGCCACCAAGAGCCCGGCGACGAGGCCGAAATCCAGAATTTCTGCAGCACCCAGTACGACATCACTTTCCCGCTGTTCGCCAAGATTGACGTCAACGGCGCAAACGCCCACCCGCTGTATCAGTGGCTCAAGGGCGAGAAGCCCGGCGTCTTCGGCACTGAAGGCATCAAGTGGAACTTCACCAAGTTCCTGGTCGGGCGCGACGGCCGCGTCATCAAGCGGTATGCGCCCACCGACACGCCGGCCAGCCTGCGCGAGGACATCGAGAAGGCCCTGTCCGCCCCCGTCTAACGCAGCGGCGGCAGCCGCCTGCGCACCGTGTGCGCCTTGACGATGGCGGTGTTGGTCTCGGCAAATTCGGTCACGCGCTCCAATATGCCGTCCAGATGCGTGATCGACCTGAGCACCATGCGGGCGATGAAGCAGTCATCGCCCGTCACCTTGTCGCACTCCACGAATTCCGGAATCTGCTGGATCAGGCCTTCCACGTGACGCAACTGCCCGGGCAGCGGCCGGATGCGCACAATGGCCTCCAGCGTGTAACCCAGCGCCACCGGATCCACATCCAGCGTGTACGCGCGAATCACCCCCGACTCTTCAAGCCGCCGCATGCGGTCCGCGACGCTAGGCGCGGACATGCCGACCTGCCGCGCCAGATCGGCCGTGGTGGTGCGCGCATTGGCCGACAGCATCTCCACCAGACGGCGGTCGATTCCATCCAGCACCGGACTTTCATTTTTTAGGTCGTTCTGCATAAATTCCACCCAAAGCAAGGTTGAATCGCGAAAGTGCCACGGCAAGATCATATAAGCGGATTGAACCGCCTGGGATAATTTCTCCATCAAATTCCTGACCAGACGGCCCTTGGAGAACCATCATGATCCCCTCAACCGAACGCACCGGCCTCCTGCAGATGGCAGCCGCCATGACCCTGTCGGGCACCCTGGGCGTTTTCGTACTGGAGTCCGGGCAAAGCGCCTGGAACGTCGTCTTCTTTCGCTGTGTGTTCGGGGCGCTGTCGCTCTTTCTGTATTGCTGGGCGCGCGGTCTGCTCAAGCCCGGTCTGTTCACCGCGAAAACTTTGGCCCTGGCGCTGATCGCCGGCGCGGCGCTGGTGCTGAACTGGGTGCTGCTGTTCTCGGCCTACCGCCTGGCGTCCATTTCGCTGGCCACCGCCGTCTATAACGTGCAGCCGTTTTTCCTGATCGGTCTGGGCGTGCTGTTCCTCGGCGAACGTCCTTCGCGCGGCAAGGTCGCCTGGTCGCTCGTGGCCTTTGCGGGCCTGCTGCTGGTGCTGCGTCTGGGCGACACCGGCGCCGCGGGCGGCGGCGCGTATCTCTCGGGGCTGATGCTGGGACTGGGTGCGGCCGCGCTCTATGGCATCACGGCCATCATCGTGAAGCGCCTGAAGGGCATCCCGCCGCAAGTCCTGGCGCTGGTGCAGGTGACGCTGGGCGCGGTCATGCTGCTGCCCATGGCGGACTTCAACGCCTTGCCCGCGCAGCCCGTGCAATGGGGCTATCTGGTGGCGCTGGGCTTCATCCATACCTGCCTGATGTACATCCTGATGTACTCGGCCATCCAGAAGCTGCCCACCACCTCCACCGCCGCGCTCAGCTTCATCTATCCCGCGGTTGCCATCCTGCTGGACTTCGTGGTCTACGGCCATCGCATGGATGCGACGCAGGTGGCGGGCGTGGCGCTGATCTTCCTGGCTGCCGCCGCCGTCAGCCTGAACTGGAACTGGCGCCTGCCGCGCAGCCCGCGGGCCGGTGCAGTCTGAACAGGCGGCATGACCGGGGTCTTGCCCGCAGGAACTGTCGAGGCAGCCTGCGGGCAAACCCGCATCCGGTCCCCGGTTATTCAGGCGTGCGTCCGGTTCGCGCCGCTATCATGGCCCTTCCCATCCGCGGGCGGCTGCCCGCGGCGCCATGATGAACAGGACACTCCCATGATCGATCTCTATTACTGGACTACCCCCAACGGTCACAAGATCACGATGTTCCTTGAAGAGACCGGACTGCCGTACAAGATCCACCCGGTCAACATCGGCCGCGGCGACCAGTTCAAACCCGAATTCCTGGCCATCGCGCCCAACAACCGCATCCCCGCCATCGTCGACCAGGCCCCTGCCGATGGCGGCGCGCCGATTCCGTTGTTCGAATCAGGCGCCATCCTGCAGTACCTGGCCGAAAAGACCGGCAAGTTCCTGCCCGCCGACGTGCGCGGCCGCGCCGAAGTGTCGCAATGGCTCTTCTGGCAGATGGGCGGCCTGGGTCCCATGGCCGGCCAGAACCACCACTTCTCGGGCTATGCGCAGGAACGCATCGCCTACGCCATCGATCGCTACGTCAACGAAACCAATCGCCTGTACGGCGTGCTGAACAAACGGTTGGCCGACCGCGAATTCGTCGCCGGCGACTATTCCATCGCCGACATGGCGGCCTACCCTTGGATCGTGCCGCACGCCAAGCAGGGCCAGGACCTGAACGACTTTCCGCACCTCAAGCGCTGGTTCGACACGATCCGCGCGCGCCCCGCGACGCAACGCGCGTACGCACTGGCCGACACGGTCAACACCACGCCCCCGCTCAGCGACGACGAAGCGCGCCGCATCCTGTTCGGCCAGACCGCCCAACACGTCCGCTAACGCCCAAGGAGCGTGCCATGAACGCACCGCAACGCGTCTTTCGCCGCGCGCGCGCGGCCGATCTGCCTGCCATCGTGGCCATGCTGGCCGATGACGACCTGGGCGCCGGTCGCGAGGACGCCTCCGTCCCGCTGAACCCGCGCTATGTTGCCGCCTTCAAGGCAATTGAGCAGGATTCCAACCAATTCCTGGCTGTGGTTGAGCAGGATTCACAACTGGTGGGCTGTTTGCAGTTATCGTTCATACCCGGCCTGTCGCGGCTGGGCCTGTGGCGGGGCCAGATCGAAAGCGTGCGCATCGCGTCGGCGTTCCGCGGCGCGGGCCTGGGCCGCGCCATGTTCGAATGGGCCATCGAACAGTGCCGCAGCCAGGGCTGCGGGCTGGTCCAGCTCACCACGGACCGTGCGCGCCCCGATGCGCGCCGGTTCTACGAAAGCCTGGGTTTCAAGGCCAGCCACGATGGCATGAAGCTTAGCCTGTAACGTCTGATTCTGATTTTCGAAAGGAGCGCCCAATGCCCTTGCATGGCGAATACAAAGTCCCCGGCGGCAAACTGGTGGTCGCGGATCTGGAAGTGCGCGATGGCCGCCTGGCCGACGTGCGGATCAGCGGCGACTTTTTTCTTGAGCCGCCCGAAGCGCTTGAAGCCATCAACCGCGGCCTGAACGGCATGCCCGCCGACGCCGGCGAACTGGAACTCGCGGTGGCCGTGCAATCGGCCCTGCCGGCCGACGCCGAGATGTTCGGCTTCTCGGCCGAAGCCATCGCCGTGGTGCTGCGGAGGGCGCTGGCATGAGCCGTACCGACTGGAACGACTACGACTGGCAACTGATCCACGAAGGCCCGCAGCCGCCCGCGCTGCACATGGCGCTGGACGCAGTCATCACCGACGAAGTGGGCGCCGGCCAGCGGCCGCCCACGCTGCGCATCTGGGAATGGTCGGCGCCGGCCGTCGTGATCGGCCGCTTTCAATCGCTGAAGAACGAAGTCGATCCGGACGGCGCTGCGCGCCACGGCATCGAGGTGGTGCGCCGCGTGAGCGGCGGCGGCGCGATGTTCATCGAGCCGGGCAACTCCATTACCTATTCGCTGAGCGCTCCGCAGGCGCTGGTCCACGGCATGAGCTTCCAGGAGTCGTACGCCTTCCTGGACGCCTGGGTGCTGACCGCGCTGCAAGGCCTGGGGATCAAGGCCTGGTATCAGCCGCTGAACGACATCGCCTCCGACATCGGCAAGATCGGCGGCGCGGCGCAGGCCCGCCGTGCGGGCGCCGTGCTGCATCACGTCACCATGTCCTACGACATCGACGCCGACAAGATGGTCGAAGTCCTGCGCATCGGCCGCGAGAAGCTTTCCGACAAGGGCACCACCAGCGCCAAGAAGCGCGTTGACCCCCTGCGCACGCAGACCGGGCTGGCGCGCGAGGTCATCATCGATCGCATGGTGGAAACTTTTGCCGGCCTGCATCGTCTGACCCCGGGCAGCGTAGGCAGCGAAACGCTGGCGCGCGCCCAGGCGCAGGCGGACGAAAAGTTCTCCCGCGCCGAGTGGACAGGCGTCGTACCCTGACGGCGCCTCGGTTTTTGGAGGTAATTGCATGAGTCGCACATTCACGCCGCCCGGCGCGATACGCGGTCTGATCCTGGGCGCCGCCCTGCTGGCCATCGCCGGCTGCAGCAGCACGCCCCCGTCGAACATCACGCTGGCCGATTCCAACGCGCAATCTTCAGCCACGCCCCAAAAGGTGGGCGACCTGTCCACCGAGCGCATCAAGTGGGCCGCCAGCAAGCCGGGCTGCGAGGGCGACTGCCCGCGCATTGAGATCGACAGCGTGGCCTTCCCGGGCATCCCGAAGCTGACGGCGCTGGTGGACCACGTTCTCGCCTACATGACCGGCACCGACGCCAACCGGCGCGGCCCCTACGACACGCTGTCGGAATACACGAAGTATTTCTGGTCCACGGCGCGCCCGCGCGACGCGACCTACTTCAAAGCCAGCGTGAAGGACACGGTCGGCGACATCGTTGCCATCGAACTGCATACGGAGCAGTACCTGACCGGCGCCGCGCACGGCATTCCGGCCACGCAATATCTGAACTGGGAGCGCAGCCGCGGCCGCGTCATGAGCCTGGACGAAGCGCTGATCCCGGGGCGGCGCGCCGAGTACGTCGCGGCCCTGCAGCGTGCGCACGCAAAATGGCTGACCGGCAACCCGGACGCCAAACGCGACCCGGCGGCGTACAACAAGATGTGGCCGTTCCAGGAAAGCGACAACTTCGCGCTGACGCGGGACGGCATCGTGGTCAAGTACGACGCCTATTCCATCGCGCCGTATTCGCACGGCGAGCCTGAGTTGGCGATTTCGTACCAGGATCTGCGCGGCATTTTGAAGCCGGAGCTGCTGCCGGCGTCGTAAAGCCCCCGCGGCGGCCGGCTTCACGAATCCACGGCCCCGGCCGGCCTCCGCAAACGAAAATGCCGGGCATCCGCCCGGCATTTTCTTGCGCCACAAATAGGAATCGCCCCTTGCGGAGCGATTCCTTTTTTTGTCTCTCTCTGCCTCCTCGACGACGCGCCCGTGGGCGCATCGCCGATTCAGTCTTTACGGATACAGACCGCGCACCTGGCGGGCCTGCAGGATCCGCGTGCAAGCCACGATGAACGCGGCGGTGCGCAGCGTCACCTTGTGCTCGCGCGACACCTGGGCCACCGCGGCGTAGGCCTCGCGCATCAGGCGTTCGAGGCGCTGGTTGATCTCTTCTTCGCTCCAGAAGAAGCTGGAGAAGTCCTGCACCCATTCAAAGTAGCTGACCGTCACGCCGCCGGCGTTGGCCAGCACGTCCGGCACGACGTAGACGCCGTTCTCGGCCAGGATGTCGTCCGCTTCCGGGGTCGTCGGGCCGTTGGCGCCTTCGACCACAATCTTGGCGCGCACCTTGGCGGCGTTGTCGACGGTGATCTGGCTTTCCAGGGCTGCCGGGATCAGGAATTCGGTTTCCAGCGTCCAGAACTCAGCCTTGTCCAGCGCCTGTCCGCCCGAGAAGCCGCCCACGCCGCCGGTCTGCGACACGTGCGACAGCAGCTTGTGCACGTCCAGGCCAGCCGCGTTGTGCACGGTGCCGGTGTGATCCTGCGCGGCAATGACCTTGGCGCCGGCTTCATGGAACAGGCGGGCGGCGGTGCCGCCCACGTTGCCGAAGCCCTGCACGACGACGCGCGCGCCGGCCACATCGATGTTCCTGTCGCGCGCGGCTTCGCACGCCACGACGAACACGCCGCGGCCGGTGGCCTCGACGCGGCCCAGGCTGCCGCCCAGTGCGATCGGCTTGCCGGTGACCACGCCCGTGGCGGTGGCGCCTTCATTCATGGAGTACGTGTCCATCATCCAGGCCATGGTCTGGGCGTTGGTGTTCACGTCAGGGGCGGGAATGTCCTTGGACGGTCCGATGATGACGCCGATTTCGCTGGTGTAGCGTCGCGTCATGCGTTCAAGTTCCGAGGCGGAGAGCTTGCGCGGGTCGACACGGATGCCGCCCTTGGCGCCGCCGTACGGCAGGTTGACTGCGGCGTTCTTGACCGACATCCAGGCGGCCAGCGCCATCACTTCGGACAGCGTCACGTCCTGGTGGAAACGCACACCACCCTTGCCCGGACCGCGCGACACGTTGTGCTGCACACGGTAGCCCTCGAAGTGGGCGATGGTGCCGTTGTCCAGTTCGATCGGCACATCGACGATCAGCGAGCGCTTCGGACGCTTCAGCGTCTCGACCCACCGGCTCAGGGAACCGAGGTACGGCGTGACCCGGTCGACTTGTTGCAGGTAATTACCCCAAGGGCCGAGGTCCTCGGCATTCAGATAAGACGGCAAGGCATGGGTGGGAGTTTGAGACATGAGCATGCTCTCCTGACAAAGTTGCGCCATTTTATCCACGAAAGTTATAGCGTCCCTATTTAAAGTTTAAATATTTTAAATAGGGACGCATTAACGTTGCGGATACCGAACGGGTCGCAGGCGGGCCCGGAAGCTGCACCTATCCTAAGCCGCGAAACTGGCGGCGTCCAGCCTGCGGCCGGGATACGCGGGGCGAAAAAAAGGCGGCCTCTTTTGGAAGACCGCCCTCTACATCCACGCCTACCTTGCAGACCGCCCCCGGTGTCGGACACCGGGGTAAGGCGCGCTTTCACGGTGTGCCACCGAAGCAAAGGCGTCGGACACCTCTGCCGCGCCGAGTCACACCGACAGCAACTGCCACGCCAAACGCGCCGCCGCGCGCGCGCCATGGCCGTCGACGTCGAACTTGGGATTGAACTCCGCCAAGTCCGCCAATCGGAGCTTGCCGCTCGCCTTAACCCGCAGGACGATTTCCTCGATCACGGCCATCGGCACGCCATAAGGCGCCGGCGCGGACACCCCCGGCATTACGCCGGCGGGCAGCACGTCCAGATCGATCGTCAGATACACGTGCTGCGCCTTGGCCAGCAGTGCGTCCACGTCGGCCAGACGGGCTTCCAGATGCCGTTCCTGCATGTCGCGGTCTTCGATCCACACGGCCCCGATTTCCGCGGCGCGGGCATAGAGCGCTGGCGTGTTGGCCAGCCGCGAGACGCCCAGGCAGGCGTATTGCAGCTCACGCCCGCGTGCCTCGCTGTCTGTCGCGATCTGGTCGAACGGGGTGCCGGAACTGCCGGGACGGCCCGTGCGCAGATCGAAGTGCGCATCCAGATTCAGCACCAGCACGGCGCCCGCGTCGCCGCGCGCGTCCAGCCAGCGGGCCAGCCCCTGGAAACTGCCCCAGGCGATTTCATGGCCGCCACCCAGGACGACCGGGCGCGCGCCCCGCCCCATCAGTTCGGCCAGACGCAGGCCCAGGCGTTCCTGCGCGTCTTCCAGCTTGTCGCCGTGGCAGTCGACGTCGCCGGCATCCAGCAGGCGCGTCAGCCCATGCGCTGGAAGGCCCGCCAGATACTTGCGGATGCCCGCAGGCCCGGCGGCGGCGCCCACCCGGCCCTGATTGCGCGCCACGCCCGCATCGCAGGCAAAGCCCAGCAGCACGGCCTCACCCATCTCGCCCTGCCCCGCTTCGGCCTCGACGATGTGCGCGAGCCGGCGGGTGTCGCCCTGCTCGGCGCTGTCGTCGCGGGCCTTCCAGAGGCTCTTGTCCAGTTTCGGCGCGCTCATGCTGCGGCTCCCGGACCGGCGCTCAGGACCGCCTGCAGGAATTCGCGGGTGCGGGCTTCGCGCGGCTCGCTGAAAATCACCTCCGGCGGCCCGGATTCCAGGATGACGCCGCCGTCCATCACGGCCACCACGTCCGCCACATCACGGGCAAAGCCCATCTCGTGCGTCACGACCATCATCGTCATGCCTTCGCGGGCCAGCAGCTTCATGACCTGCAGCACTTCGCCGACCAGTTCCGGGTCCAGCGCCGAGGTCGGCTCGTCGAACAGCATGACCTGCGGCTGCATGGCCAGCGCGCGCGCAATGGCCACGCGCTGCTTCTGACCGCCGGACAGGCTGGCGGGCATGGCCGCCATCTTCTGCGACAGCCCCACCTTGTTGAGCAGGTCCGCCGCCAACGCATTGGCCTGTTCGCGGCCCATGCCCAGCAGCGTGCGGGGGCCGACGGTCACGTTGTCCAGCACCGACAGATGCGGGAACAGATTGAAGCCCTGAAACACCATGCCCACCTGCGTGCGCAACTGGTTCAGTTCGGCTTCTGGCAACATCGCCCCATCTTCCTGCAACGTCTGGCCGCAGATATCGACCGTGCCGCGCTGGGCGACTTCCAGCCCGTTGCAGCAACGCAGCAAGGTGCTCTTGCCCGAGCCGCTGGGCCCGATGACCACCACCACCTGCGACTTCAGCACATCGAAATCGATGCCGCGCAGGACGGCGTGATCGCCGTAGGACTTGTGCAGGCCGCGGATGCGGATCATTTCCTGACCTTCGATGACGAGGCTCATTGCACCATCCCTCCCGCGCGCAGACGATGCTCGATCTTGCGCAAAATCACCATGGCGGTCGTGGTCAGCGCCAGATAGATCAAAGCCACTACCAGGTAGGTTTCCAGCGAGCGATATGACACGCTGATGATCTTCTGCCCTTCGTGCATCAGATCGTGAATGGTCAACAGCGAGACCAGCGCCGAATTCTTGATGAGCGCGATGAACTCGTTGCCCAGCGGCGGAATCATGCGCACGAATGCCTGCGGCAGGATGATGATGCGCATCGCCTGGCCGGACGACATGCCCAGCGAGCGCGCCGCCTCCGTCTGGCCGCGATCCACCGACTGGATCGCGCCTCGCACGATCTCCGACACATAGGCCCCGGAATACATACCCAGGCCCAGCACGCCGCAGGCGAACGCCGGGAGCGTCACGCCGAACTGCGGCAGGCCGAAGAACCAGATGAACAGCTGCACCAGCAGCGGCGTGCCCCGGAAGAACAACAGGTACGTGCTGCACAGGTGGTACGTGATGCGGCGCTGCGGGTTGAGGCGGCCGATCCCGACCAGCAGCCCCATCACGCAGCCCAGCAGCAAGGCGCCGGCGGTCACCTCGATGGTGACCAGCGCGCCCCGCATCAGCGCGTCGAAGTCGGCGAAGACGGGTGAAAATTCCAGGTTCATTTCGCGGGCGCCTCGAACCACTTGTTCACGATGGCCTGGTAGCTGCCATCGGCCTTCAGCTTCTTCAGCGCGGCGTTCAGGTCGCGCGTGAGCTCAGGCTTGTTCTTGGGCACGGCGATGCCATAGTCCTCGGTCGTGACCTGATCGTTCAGCACGGTCAGGCCGTTGGTGCTCTGCGCGAACAGCTTGGCCGCGGGCTTGCCCGTCACCGCGGCATCGGCGCGGCCGATCTGCACCAGATTGAACATCTCCTGGTTCTTCTCGACTTCCACGCGCTGCACCTTGGGGAAATGCTCTTTCAGGTAGTTCACCGACTTCGTGCCGACCTGCACCGACACCTTGCGGCCATCCAGATCCTTGATCGACTTGACGGGGCCGTCGGCCTTGGTCAGGACCACCAGGCCGCCCGCGTAGTACGGATCGGTGAAATCGACGACCTTGCTGCGCTCGGGCGTGATGTAGATGGCGGACACCGCGATGTCGGCGCGGCCGGCCTGCAGCGCCGGAATCAGGCCCTTGAAGTCGATGTCGATCCATTCAACCTTCTTGCCCATCGCGCCGGCCAGCGCTTCGACCAGCTCGATGTCAAAGCCGGTGCGTTTGCCGTCCTTGACGAATTCCATCGGCGGGAAGGTGGCGTCGGTGACGGCGCGGATCGTTTCCTGGGCGTGCGCGGCGCCGGCGGCCCAGGCGAGGCTCAGGGTCAGGGCGGCGGACAGCAGGGTGCGGCGAGTGGTCATGGTGGGGTCCTATGGAGGTGGGTGCGACAGGTGGTACGACGGTGGGTACGACGATCGTTGCGGCTAGGAACGGGCTAAGCGATGAAGCAGGTGAAACAGGTATTCGATAAGGCGGACAACACGGCGTCAGGCGGCCTTCAGGCGCTCCGAGATGCGGCGGGCGGCCGCGAGGGTCATCTCGATCAGCGCGTCCGGATGCTGCGCGGCGCGGGTGGACGGCGCCATCAGCGTGATCGAGGCCACGGCCTGGTTCGCCCGTTGAAAGATCGGCACGCTCACGCCCCACACACCGGCGTCGACTTCGCTGTCGGTCACCGCATAGCCCTGCGCGCGGATGGCCTCCAGCTCGCCGGTCAGGCGGGCGGCATCCACGCCGGCTTCGTCGGCCAGGTAGGTCAGCGCGGCCTGCAGGCGGGCCTGCGGCATGAACGCCAGCAGCGACTTGGCCGACGCGCCGCGCGCCAGCGGCAGCCCGCGGCCCTTGGTGAACGAGCAGCGCAGCGGATGCTGGCTTTCCACCATGTCCAGGCACACGGCCTGGTCCTTCACGGCGACGAGCAGGCCGATGGTTTCGCCGGACGACGCGGCCAGCGCCGCCATGTCGGGTTGCGCTTCGTGAATCAGGAACGACGACTGGTCAAAGCCCCAGGCGAGCTGCACGCACAGCGGGCCGGGTCCGTACTCGCCTTCGTGTTCGGCGACGAATCCCCAGCGCTTGAGGAGCGCGATCTGCCGGTAGAGCGTGCTCTGCGCCAGACCCGTTTTTTCGGCAAGGGCGGCAATGCTGAGCGGGCCGTCGTGCCGGGCCAGGGTGGCCAGCACATACAGGACGCGATCCGCGCCCGCCCCGACAGACGATTCCGACATGAAGATTCAACCCCCAGCAATATGGGAGCGAGATTATCAATTTGTGGCGATTTTACTTCCGATTTTTCCCATCCATTGAGAATCGCAAGGGAAAACCCCGAAATCCGGGCGTGAAAAAACCCGCCGTGAGGCGGGTTTTGATGGGCCGGCAGCGGGACGTTTCCGCATCTACCGGCGATCGTCACGGCGCGGGGGGCTTCTCGTAATCCGACAGCCCGACGCCGGAGACGCCCTTCACACCACCCCCGGGCGCCGCAGCGGCCGGCGCCGGCGCCGACGGGGCCGCGGGCGCTGGAACCGCCGCCGGCACCTCAGCCGCCGGCGCGGTATCCGCTTGCTGGGGCGCGCCCTGCGCCGCTGCGCGGCGTTTGCGCCTGGCGTCCTCTTCCTTCTTGACCAAGGCCGTCAGCTCGGCGGCGAGCGACGCCGACTTGCCCGTGGCCGCCCACGCGGCGGCGTCCTGCCCCTTCGTGTCCTGCGTGGTGACGTCGGCGCCGGCCTTGAGCAGCAGCTCGACCATGGGCTTGCGGCCGGACAGCGCCGCCATCATCAGCGGCGTCTCGCCATTGGGCGCGGGCGCATTGACCATGGCCTTGTTCGCCAGCAGCAGCCGCGCCATTTCCATCTGACCCTTGGACGCGGCGTAATGCAGCGGCGTCCAGCCCAGGCGGTTGACCTGCGCACCGCGGGCGATCAGCTTCTTGGCGCGTTCGGTTTGCCCCGCGATGGCCAGGTACATCAGCGGCGTCTCGCCCGCCGGGTTCTCGGCGTTGACGTCGGTGCGCTTGTCCGCGGCCAGCACGTCGAAGACGTTCCAGGCGTTGTCCACGACCGCGCGCATGATGGCCGGCTGGCCGTTCTTGTAGCGCACGTTGGGATCCGAGCCTTGCGCCAGCAGATCCTTGATGTCGTCGGGATAATCGTTGGCGACGTAGACCCACCAGTCGGCGGGATTGGCGGCCTGCGCCGCGGGTGCGGCCAGACCGATGGCCAGCGCCAGCAGACCGGCGCGGCCGCATGACAGGAAGGCTTGATGGGCGGAGGCGATGCGGATGGCCATGGCTGTCCTCGGATGCAAATTCAGTGAATCGGGATGACCTATTTCTTGATCTTGCTGAACAGCTTGAAGAAATTGTCGGTAGATGCGCGCGCGACCTCGGCCGCCGTGATGCCGCGCAGGTCCGCGATCTTTTCGGCCACGTGGATCACCTTGGACGGATCATTGAGCCTGCCGCGGAACGGCACCGGCGCCAGGTACGGCGAGTCGGTTTCGATCAGCAGCCGATCCAGCGGGACCTTGGCGGCCACTTCGTGCACGATCTGCGCGTTCTTGAACGTGACGATGCCGGACAGCGAAATGTAGAAGTTTTGGTCCAGCGCGGCCTGCGCCACTTCCCAGGTCTCGGTGAAGCAGTGCATTACGCCGCCCGCCTCGGCCGCCTTTTCCTCGGCCAGCATGCGCACGGTGTCCTCAGCGGACGACCGGGTGTGCACGATGAGCGGCAGGCCCGCGTCGCGCGCGGCGCGGATGTGGCGGCGGAAACGTTCGCGCTGCCAGTCCAGCGGTTCGGACAGCCGGTAGTAGTCCAGCCCGGTTTCGCCGATGGCCACGACCTTGGGATGCTCGGCCAGCCGCACCAGTTCTTCGGCCGTGGGGTCCGGCGTGTCTTCGTAATCGGGGTGCACGCCCACCGACGCCCACAGGCGCGGCTCGGGTTCGACCAGCGACATCAGGCCGGGCCATTCCGGCATGTTGACGCTGACGACCAGCGCGTGCGTGACTTGATTGGCGGTCATGCGGTCAAGAATGGCCGGCAGATCGTTGGCAAGCTCGGGAAAATTCAGATGACAGTGTGAATCGACGTACATGGAGAGTCTGGTAGGGCTTACGCCTGGCAGGATAGCACCACGCGTTGCAGGGTGGCGTGGGCGAAAAGCTTGGCGTTCAGGGGGTGCGTGGCCAGCGCGCGCTGGCGCGTCAGCCAGCGGGCCGATTCGGCCACGCGGGCGGGATTGATACGGGCGGCGACCTGCGCCACACCGGTTTGCAGCGACGGGAAATACCGCACCGGCGCGCCCGCGCTGGCCAGCATCAGATCGGTGTAGAGCCGTTGCAAAGCATCGATCCATTCGGCCGCCGCCACCTTTTCCAGGGATTCGGCCAGCGTGCCGACATCGGGCGTCTGGCCCTTGGACAACGGATTGACCAACTGGCCCAGCCACGCCGGACAGGCGAATTCGCCCGACTGCGCCAACCGCAATGCCGCCAGCGGCGCGCCGCCTGCGGCAGCCAGCCATTCGCGCGCCGGTTCCACGTTCTGGTCACGCAACCATTGCAGCGCCGTATCCGCATCGGGCGCGGGCAGCGGCAGCCGGCGGCAGCGCGACACCAGCGTGGGCAGCAACCGGTCCGGCGCGTCCGCGACCAGCAGGAAGACGGTATGGGGAGGCGGTTCTTCCAGCACCTTGAGCAAGGCGTTGGATGACACGACGTTCAGCGCGTGGGCCGGATACAGCAGCGCCACGCGCCAGCCGCCGCGGTGCGTGGCGGTGTTGAACCAGGATTCCAGCGAGCGGATCTGGTCGATACGGATTTCCTTGGAGGGCGCGCGTTTGGCGGCGCCCGCCGCTGGCTCGGCGTCTTCGGCCTGTTCGGCCGCGTCCGCGCCCTCTTCCACGGCCACCGCCTCGGGGCGAATACGGCGCAGGTCCGGGTGATTGCCGCTGGCGAACCAGTTGCAGGCCGCGCAGTGGCCGCACGCCAGCCCGTTCTCGGGCGTCTCGCACAGCAGGCTGGCTGCCGCCGCGATGGCGAAATCCAGCTTGCCGATGCCGGCCAGCCCGTGCACCAGCCAGGCATGCGCGAACCGGTCACGATTGCCCAGCCACGCACGGGCCGTCTCCATCTGCCAGGGGTGGAACTGGGGCGCGCTCATGCAGGAACGGCCAGCAGCTCGCGCAGGCCCGCCTCGAGGTCTGCGCGGATATGAGCAATGGAACGGGTGGAATCGACGACTCGGATACGGTCGGGATCGGCCTTGGCGCGGGCATGGTAGGCCTCGCGGGTGCGCTCGAAAAACGCCGCGCCTTCGCGCTCGAAGCGGTCGGGCTCGCGCGCATCGGCCAGCCGCGCCCGCGCAACTTCCAGCGGCACGTCGAACAGCCAGGTCCGGTCCGGGCGGCCGGCGCGCATCCAGTCTTCCAGGACCGCCACGCGCTCGGCGCCCAGGCCGCGGCCGCCGCCCTGATAGGCGTAGCTGGCGTCGGTGTAGCGGTCGCAGACGACCCACGCGCCGCGCGCAATCGCCGGCTCAATGACCTGGCGGGCGTGTTCGCAACGGGCGGCAAACATCAGCAGCGTTTCGGTGTCCAGCCCCATGGCATCGTTCAGCACCAGCGCGCGCAGTTTTTCGCCAAGCGGTGTGCCGCCCGGCTCGCGGGTGGACACGACCTCAAGGCCCTGCCCCCGCAGGAAATCCGCGATCCAGTCCGTGTGCGTGCTTTTGCCCGCGCCGTCCACGCCCTCCAGCGTAATGAAGCGTCCGCGTGAGGTCATTGATCTTGTCCTTGTGCTGATTCGGGTTCGGGGTCGGCCGGCGCGGCGGCGGGCGCGGGGGTTGGCGTAGGCGCGGGTGCGGGCGCGGGGGTTGGCGTAGGCGCGGGTGCGGGCGTGGCGCGCTGGCCCTGACCCAGAATGTAGCGGGCGACGTTGCGGTTGTGCTCGGACAGATTGGCCGAGAACTCGCTGGTGCCGTTGCCGCGCGAGACGAAATACAGGAACTTGTGCTGTTCAGGCTGCACGGCGGCCAGCAAGGCGGCGCGGCCCGGTGCGGCGATCGGCGTGGGCGGCAGGCCCGGACGCGTGTAGGTGTTCCAGGGCGTGTCGGTCTGCAGGTCGCGCTTGCGGATGCGGCCCTGGTAGGCCTCGCCCATGCCGTAGATCACGGTCGGGTCGGTCTGCAGCAACATGCCGATCTTCAGCCGGTTGGTGAACACGCCCGACACGCGCCGGCGCTCCGGACCGTGGCCGGTTTCTTTCTCGATGATCGACGCCAGGACCAGCGCTTCATAGGGCGTGGCGACGGCCACGTCGGATTGGCGCTTGTCCCAGGTGTCGTTCAGGATGCGCTGGCCTTCCTGGTAGGCGCGGCGCAGCAGGTCAAAGTCGGTGCTGCCCGGCGTGAAGATATAGGTGTCGGGGAAGAACAGGCCTTCGGGGTGCTTGATGGTCGAGCCCAGCCGTTCCAACAAGTCTTCGTCGCTGACGCCGTCCAGCGTCTGCTTGACGTCCGGGTTGTCGCGCAGCGCCTGGCGGATCTGGCGATAGGTCCAGCCTTCCAGGAACGTGATCTGGCGCTGGGTCATGTCGCCGCGCGCCAGGCGTTCGAGCAGCAGCCACGGCGTATCGCCATTGATCGCCTGATAGCCGCCCGCCTTCATCAGCTTGTCGCGTTCAGACAGACGCGCCATCCACACGAAACCGGGCTCCCACATCGGCACGCCGGCCGCGTTGAGCGCGCGCGCGACAGTGCGCGGACTGCTGCCCGGATCAACCACGAAGTCAATCTTGTCGGCCGCCAGCGTCATCGGGCGGTGCATCCACATGTAGGCAGCGCCCACCGCGCCGCCAACGGCCAGAACGATGAGCAGCAGGAACCACAGGACGAAATTTCGGAGTCGCATCTTCATAAGTGTCGGAAGTTTAATGGATCGCGGGCCTTGCCCGGGACACAACCGGGGCCGGGTGGCGCGACGCGCCCCTTTGCCCATCGGGGACATGGCAAGCCCGTGCCGGGATCGGGGCTATCATCAGCACTTTGATGACGCGATAACCCCGCCGCCATGCACGCCTATTACGCTTCGATTCCCGTCCGCGCCGAAGGTTGCGCCCAATGCGCCCCGCTGGAAGATCTGACGGTCTTCACCGCCGCCGGCGCCGACGCCCTCACCTTTCTGCACGGCCAGCTCACGCAGGACGTCACCGGTCTGACCCCGGACGCCGCCCGCCTGGCCGGCTATTGCACCGCCAAGGGCCGCCTGCTGGCCACGCTGGTCATGTGGCGCGGCGCGGGCGATGCCGATGACGGCCCCCAGTTCTACGGCATGGTCCGGCAGGACCTGTCCCAGGCCCTCATCAAGCGCCTGTCCATGTTCGTGCTGCGCGCCAAGGTCAAGCTGGCCGCCGCGCCGCTGCATGTGGCCGGGGTGCAGGCCACCTCGGAGCAGGCCGCCGCGCTGGAAGCCCTGACGGGCACGCTGCCACGCGCCACCTGGCAGCGCGCGGATCTGCCGTCCGGCACGTGGATCGTCGCGCCGTCGGCCGACGACCGCCTGCGCTGGTGGTGGATCGCCTCGGACGCGCAGCTGGAACAATCCGGCGCGCTCACGCAGGCGCTGGGACTGGCGCCGGCCGCGCACTGGCATGCGGGAGACTTGGCGGCCGGCATTCCCTGGATTGCCGCGGCCACGCAGGATGTCTTCATTCCGCAAACGGTCAATCTGGACCTGATCCAGGGCGTCAGCTTCACCAAGGGCTGTTATCCCGGCCAGGAAGTCGTGGCGCGCAGCCACTACCGGGGCACCGTCAAACGGCGCATGGCTTACGGCACCATTGCCGACGCCGGCCTGAAAGTCCCGGCGCTCGCGGGGGTCGATGTGTTCGACGCCGCGCAGCCCGGCGAAGCCATTGGCCGCGTGGTGCAGGCCGCCACCGACGCGGGTGTCGTGTCGGTGCTGTTCGAAACCACGCTGGCCGCGCTGCCCGAGGGCGATCTGCGTCTGGCCAGCGCCGACGGTCCCCGCATCGCGGCGGCGCCGCTGCCGTACTCGATCAATCCCTGATCCTTCCGGGCCTGCCGCGCAGAAGCCCGCGCGCGCAGGCCTGGCGGCCATCGTCAGACCGCCACCCCGAACAACGCCCCCACACCGGCCGTCACGGCCATCGCCGCCGCGCCCAGCACGGTGACGCGCAACGCCGCGGGCAGTTTGGGCGCACCGCCCGCCTTCGCGGCCATCGTGCCCAGTGCCGCCAGACAGCACACAGACGCGCCGATGACCCAGCCGATCAGGTGCGGTCCGGGCGACACCGCCGCCACCGCCAGCGGCACTGCGGCGCCGCCGGCAAACGACGCGGCCGAGGCCAGGGCCGCCTGCACCGGCCGCGCACGGTTGTGCAACGAGATGCCCAGTTCATCGCGCGCGTGCGCGTCCAGCGCGTCGTGGCTGGTGAGCTGGCGCGCCACCTGTTCCGCCAGATCGCGCGTCAGCCCCCGGGCCACATAAATGTCCACCAGTTCGGCCAGCTCTTCGCCGGAATTGCGCTTGAGCGAGCGTTGCTCCATGCGCAGGTCGGCGGCTTCGGTGTCGGCCTGGGTGCGCACCGACACGTATTCGCCCGCCGCCATCGACAAGGCGCCGGCCACGAGGCCCGCCAGTCCGGAAGTCAGAATGGCGCCATGCGAGGCCTGGGCCGCGGCAACGCCCGTGATGAGGCTGGCTGTCGAGACGATGCCGTCGTTGGCGCCCAGCACCGCGGCGCGCAGCCAGTTGCTGCGGAAAATTCGATGATGTTCTTTTGCTGGCATTGCCGGAAAACCCATGCGAGGCGCGACAGACGCGAGGCGCGACAGGCATGGCCCGGCGCGCCCCGCGCGGAGTTCATCGCGGCGTCACGCGCACCGCGGTCAGCAAGCCTATCACGCACAGCGTGGCGTGTTCGCCGTCGTAGGCATGCATTTCCACCTGGCAGACCGAAAGGCGCTTGCCCGGCTTGACCACGCGCCCGGTCGCGACAAAACGGTCACCCTTTGCGGGCGCCAGGAAGTTCATTTTGAACTCCGACGTCAGCACGTCCTCGCCCGGACCGAACAGCGTGAACGCGGCATAGCCGCCCGCACTGTCGGCAATGGTGGTGGAAATGCCCGCGTGCAGAAAGCCGTTCTGCTGGCACAGGTCGGCGCGGTAAGGCAGAACGATGTCCACCCTGCCCGGCTCGACCGTGTCCAACTTGGCGCCCAGCAGCGCCATGATGCTTTGCTGGCTGAAACTGGCCTGGACCCGCGAGGCCGGGTCCACAGCGGCGTTGGACGGCGTCACTTCAGTCCTGCTCGCGCTTGACCAGGTTGACGATGCTGGAAAAGTCCAGCTTGCCGGAGCCGCCGCCGCTGTGCAGCGAATACAGATTGCGCGCCAGCTCGCCCAGCGGAATCGAGGCACGCGCCGACAGCGCCGCCTCGGCCGCCAGGCCCAGATCCTTGAGCATCAGGTCCACGCCGAAGCCGCCGGCATAGCCCTTGGACGCCGGCGCATGTTCCATGACGCCCGGCCACGGGTTGTAGAGTTCGGTCGCCCAGTTGCGTCCCGAGCTCTTGGCGATGATGTCCGACAGCACCTTGGGATCAAGACCGTTGGCCACGCCCAGCGCCAGCGCCTCGGACGTGCCGGCCATCAGGATGCCGAGCAGCATGTTGTTGCAGATCTTGGCCACCTGCCCCGCGCCTGCCGGGCCCGCATGGAAGATGTTCTTGCCCATTTTCTCGAGCACGGGTCGCGCGCGTTCCAGCGAGGCTTCGGCGCCGCCCACGATGAAGGTCAGCGTGCCCGCGGCCGCGCCGCCCGTGCCGCCCGAGACCGGCGCGTCGATCATGGCGATGCCGCGCGCCTCGGCCGCCTGGGCCACCTTGCGCGCCGAGTCGGGCGCTATCGTGCTGCATTCAATGACCAGCGCGCTCGAAGCGATCTTGCCGAGCAGATCCTGATCCAGGTACAGGCCCTCGACGTGCTTGCTGGCCGGCAGCATCGAGATCACGACCTCGGCCCCTTCGACCGCTTCCGACGCGGACGCCGCCGCCGTCGCGCCGGCGTCGGTCAGCAGCTTGATGGCCGCCGGCACCAGATCAAACACCTTCAGGCTGTGGCCGGCCTTGACCAGGTTCAATGCCATGGGCGCGCCCATGTTGCCCAAACCGATAAACGCGATGCTGCTCATGATGTCTTGTCTCCTGTTGCTATTGCTGTAGGTATGGATTCATCGTGACCTGCGAAACTGCGTGACCTGCGTGACGGGCAGAAGCCAAGGGCCGGCTGGCGGGCCGGCCTCTATCAGCGACCAATCAGCGCCCTTCCTGCCCCAGATCGGCCAGCGGATGCGGCTCGCCCTCAGGCCAGGGTTCCTCAAAGAATTTCTGCACCCAGGCGTCGGTGGCCATGTCGATGACGGCCGGGTTCCAGCGCGGGTTCTTGTCCTTGTCGACCAGCAACGCGCGAATGCCCTCGGCAAAATCGCCATGCGCGGTGCATGCCAGCGCGGCGATGTACTCAACACGGAACACATCATCCAGCGACCGCAGGCGCGTGCGCTGCTGCAGCGCGAACGCCAGCCGCACCGATCCGGGCGAGCCCGCCAGCATGGTCTTGGCGGCGCGCGACAGCCACGGATCCTCGTGGTCCTTCAGGAAGGACAGTTCCTCGTAGATGTCGTCCAGCCGGTTGCCGTTGCACAGGTTGTTGACGACAAACGAGTGCTGGCGCAGCGGGCCAGGTTCCAGCGGCGTGGCCGGCTCAAGGGCGGTCAATGCGCGGCGCAACAGGCCGTCGTTGATGGAGCGCGGCGGAATGGCGTCTTCGGCAGCGCCTGCGGCCTGCCCGGCCCACGGCTGCTGCTCCAGCGACGACAGCAGCGCGGGCCAGTCCGCGCTGTTCAGGCGGAAGTCCGCCAGCCCCGCAAAGAAGGCGTCGGACGTGTTCAACTGCGCGCCCGTCAGCGCCAGGAACACGCCGCTGCGGCCCGGCATACGGTTCAGCAGCCAGCTTCCGCCCACGTCCGGGAACAGCCCGATCGACACTTCCGGCATGGCCAGGCGGGAGGTCTCGCTGACGACGCGGTGGCTGGCGCCCATCATCAGGCCAATGCCGCCGCCCATGACGATGCCGTGGCCCCAGCACAGCACGGGCTTCGGATAGGTGTGAATGCGATAGTCCAGCCGGTATTCGCGTTCGAAGAAGGTGCGCGCGTAAGTGTTGCTCCAGCCGGACCTTCCCGCGTTCTCTTGCATGCTGCGGTACAGGCCGTGCAGATCGCCGCCGGCGCAGAACGCCTTGTCGCCCGCGCCTTGCAGCACAACCAATGCCACACCGGGATCCCGCGCCCACGCGTCCAGACGGTCAGCCAGCAGGTCCACCATCTCGAGCGACAGGCCGTTCAGTGTTTGCGGCGCATTCAGCGTCGCAATGCCGAAACGCATTCCATTGGCAGCGGATCTTTCTTCGAACAGCACCGGTGCATTCATCTTATGTCGGCTCCTTTTTCCAACAATTGGCGGGCAATGATCACGCGCATGATCTCGTTGGTGCCCTCCAGAATCTGATGAACGCGAGTATCGCGCACCAGACGCTCCAAGGGATAGTCTTTCAGGTAACCATAACCACCATGAATCTGTTGCGCGTCCAGGCAGATCTGGAAGCCCATGTCGGTGGCAAAGCGCTTGGCCATCGCGCAATAGGTGGACGCGTCCGCCGCGCCAGCGTCCAGCTTGCAGGCTGCAAGCCGCACCATCTGGCGCGCCGCGACCAGGTGGGTGGCCATGTCCGCGAGCTTGAATTGCAACGCCTGGAATTCCGCCAGACGGCGGTTGAACTGGCGGCGCTCATCCATGTAACGGCGGGCAGCGTCCAGCGCGCCTTGCGCGGCGCCTACCGAGCAGGTGCCGATATTGATCCGGCCGCCGTCCAGGCCCTTCATGGCGATCTTGAAGCCCTCGCCTTCCACGCCCAGCATGTTGGCGGCCGGCACGCGGACGTTTTCAAAGGTGATGGGGCGCGTGGACTGGCTGTTCCAGCCCATCTTCTCTTCCTTGCGGCCGTAGCCGATGCCCTCGCTGTCGGCCGGAATCGCGAAGGCGCTGATGCCCGCGGCGCCCTCGCCGCCGGTGCGGGCCATCACCACCAGCAGGTCGGTGTCGCCGCCTCCGGAGATGAAGGCCTTGGCCCCGTTGACGATGTAGCTGTCGCCGTCGCGCTGCGCCCGCGTGGCAAGCGATGCCGCGTCGGAACCGGCGCCCGGCTCGGTCAGGCAATAGGAGGCCAGCTTTTCCCCGCTGGCGAGCAGAGGACCCCAGGCGTCCCGCAGGCCCGGCTGGCCCCACTTGCCCACCATCCAGGTCGCCATGTTGTGTATCGTCAGGAACGCCGTGGTGGACGGATCCACCGCCGCCATTTCCTCGAACACCAGCGTGGCATCCAGTCGCGGCAGACCCAGGCCGCCGATATCTTCGCTGGCGTAGATTGCGCAAAAGCCCATTTCGCCCGCCCGGGCGAAGGCTTCGCGGGGGAAGATGCCCTCGGCATCCCAGCGCGCGGCGTGGGGAGCCAGTTCGCCCTCTGCGTAATCGCGCGCGGCCTGCGCAAACGCGCGCTGCTCGTCGGTCAGTTCCAAGTCCACAGCCTGTCTCCTGTTGTAGTCGGTATTGTCTGGTGGCGTTGCTGCCGTCTCGTGAACACCAGCCCGCCGATTTTGACATGACGTTGACGTAAACGTAAACGGACACCCGGCTTAATGTTACGCCCGAAGCGGCCGGGCGTTTTGTCTTATTGACGACAATGTGCGGAGACGGCCGCCAGCAGACAAATAGGGCGACGCGCCACGGCGGTGTCACACCGGGGTGGCGATCAGCCCGTTCGTGCAGCGCGTTACAGCAGCCCTGCCGGCCTGACGCGCCCATTGCGGGCGGTCTTCGTGCGGCGGTGCTCGGCGCGGCGGCGGCGCGATTCCTTGGGGTCGAAGGTCAGCCCGCGATAGATTTCCACGCGGTCACCGTCGGCCAGACGCGCTGTCGGCTCGGTGGCGCGGCCAAAGACGCCCACGCCCCGTTCCCATGGTTTAACCACAGGAAACGCCTGCGCAAATCCGCTGGCGGCCAGCGCGTCTTCGACCGTCGCACCGTCAGGCAGGCGCACTTCCCGCTGCCACGCGTGGCCGGGCAAGGCGTAGCAGACGACCACGCCGATCTGCCCTGCCGCGGACGCCTCACTCGCCATACTTGGCCTGCGCGCGCTTGGTGAAGGAATCAATGAAGCTGGTCGCAATGCGGTTGAAGACCGGCCCCACCACCATCTCCAACGGCCGGTTCGAGAACGCATATTCCATGGTGAACAGGACCTTGCAGGCGTCTTCGGCCAGCGGCTGGAACACCCAATGGCCCACCAGGCTGGAGAACGGGCCATCCACGAGTTCCAGGTCGATCCGCTCGGGATAGACGTGGGTATTGCGCGTGGTGAAGCGTTGCTTCATGCCCGCAAAGGAAATCAGGATGGAGGCCTGCATGCCGTGTTCGTCGCGGGTCTGCACCTCGGCGCCGCCACACCACGGCATGAACTCGGGGTACTTCTCCACGTCGGCGACCAGGTCGAACATCTGGGCGGCGCTGTAAGGCACCAGGACGGATCGTTGTACTTTGTGCATCGACTATCGCAAATGGCTAGAATGGCAAGATTTTACCGGCACAGCGCTTTGTGGGCCTAAATGGGCCGAAACACTGGACCAGCACATCGCGCAGAATAACGAGCAATCCCCGTTCGCAACAACCCGCAATCGGCCGGATAGCCAGATTCGCAGAATCCCAGCAAAAAGGCTTTATGAGCATTATCGACAACCGCAAGGCCACGCACGACTATTTCATCGAAGACCGCTACGAGGCCGGCCTTGTCCTGCAAGGCTGGGAAGTCAAGGCGATCCGGGACGGCCGCGTGCAGCTCAAGGAAAGCTACGTCATCGTGCGCGATGGCGAACTGTTCCTGCTCGGCATGCACGTCAGCCCCCTGCCCACGGCCTCCACGCACATCCATCCGGACGCCATGCGCACGCGCAAGCTGCTGCTCAAGGCCGAAGAAATCAGCAAGCTCATCGGCAAGGTCGAGCAGCGCGGCTACACGCTGGTGCCGCTGAACCTGCACTACAAGAACGGACGCATCAAGCTGGATTTCGCGCTGGGCCGCGGCAAGAAGCAGTTCGACAAGCGCGACACCGCGCGTGAAAAAGACTGGGCGCGCGAAAAAGAACGCATCATGAAGCACGACACCCGCGCCCCCCGCCGCAGCAAGGACGACTAATCTATGCGGCCACCGGCAGCGCTGGGCGCTCGGCCTCGTGGCCGGGGCCCACGATGCGGTTGCGCCCCGCCGACTTGGCCGCATAAAGCTTGCGGTCGGCCCGCTCAAACAGCACCTGCAGGTTCTCGCCGGGTATCCAGTCTTCCACACCCGCGCTGAACGTATACGAAATCGTGCTGCCACCGTGCGCGCACGGCGTGCGCCGCACAGAATCCAGCAGCCGCTCGGCCACCTCCAGCACCGCGTCGCTGCGCATGTCCGCAAACAGCACGCAGAACTCCTCGCCACCCACCCGGCCCACGTGATCGCCGGTACGCAGCGTAGCCGTTGCCAGCAGGCCAAAATGGCGCAGCACCGCATCGCCGGCTGCGTGGCCGTGCGTATCGTTGATGCGCTTGAAATGATCGATGTCCAGCAGCAGCAAGGTCAGCGGACGGCGCATGCGCAGGGCCTGGGCGCAATAGCGCTCGGCCTGCAACCACCACGCCTTGCGCGACATCAGACCCGTCAGGAAGTCAGTACTGGCCTCTTGTTCGCGATCAGCCAGCATGCGGTCGTGGATGATCATGATGGTGCCTAAAGTCAGGCAAGGCATGATCAGCACCCCGAGCGTCAGGAACGCGACGCTCCACAAGGTGGGCTCCAGAAAGGCCGACACCATGTCCAGCTCGACCAGGTAAACCGCCGCACGAAGCGCGCACACCACGGCGGAGATCAGCGTCACCACCCACACGAAACGGTAGCTGTAGCGCGAGCGGTGCGCCGGCATGTTGCGCTGAACGACGATGGCCACGGCCAGCATGAAGCCCATCTGCAGCAGCGACATCGCCACGATGCGCGGCCCCACCTGCCAGTCCACGTACGTATAGACCGCCACGACCGACAGCGCGGCCACGCAGCCCAGCGTCATCAGATGCCGGGGCACCGTCAGCCCGAGCAGCCGGCGCACGCCCGCATAGTACGCACAGAGGGCAAGCGCGATGGCCGTATTGGGCACCAGGATGGACGCCCACAGCGGCGCCTTGGTGCTCTGCAGCGCAAAAGTAGAAAACGCCAACAGCGTGAGCAGGTTGGCGCGGATGGTTTCTCGGATGCCGGCCATGCCGCTGCGCGCCAGCGACCCCAGCACGCAAAGGGAAAGCACTCCCGCCAGCGCTGCTATCAGAAGCAAATTAACGGGAGCGATCATGGGCGGGCGCGCCGCAAGGCGCGGTATCAGGTGTTGCGCGTGGACTTCACGATGGTCATGGCGGAGGCGATCATGCCGCCCACGTCGGACAGGTTGGCCGGCAGGATGAGCGTGTTGCCTTCCTTGGCCACGTTGCCGAACGCCTCGACGTAACGCTCGGCAACCTTCAGGTTCACGGCTTCCATGCCGCCCGGCTGGCGCACAGCATCGGCGACCTGCGTGATGGCCTTGGCGGTGGCTTCGGCGATCGCCAACACTGCGGCGGCCTCGCCCTGCGCCTGGTTGATCTGCGCCTGCTTCTCGCCCTCAGAACGCGCAATGGCGGCTTCACGTTCGCCGGTGGCGATGTTGATCTGTTCCTGACGGCGGCCTTCGGAGGCGGCGATCAGCGCGCGCTTCTCGCGTTCGGCGGTGATCTGTGCCTGCATCGAGCGCAGGATTTCGTTGGGCGGCGTCAAATCCTTGATTTCGTAGCGCAGCACCTTCACACCCCAATTCAGCGCCGCCTCGTCCAGCGACGACACGATGTTGCTGTTGATGGAGTCGCGCTCTTCAAAGGTGCGGTCCAGTTCCATCTTCCCGATGACCGAGCGCAGGGTTGTCTGGGCCAACTGCGTGATCGCCGAAATGTAGTTGGACGAACCGTACGACGCGCGCATCGGGTCGGTGACCTGGAAGTACAGCACGCCGTCGACCTGAAGCTGCGTGTTGTCACGCGTGATGCAAACCTGGCTGGGCACGTCCAGCGGAATTTCCTTCAGCGAATGCTTGTAGGCCACGCGTTCGATAAAGGGAATCACGAATCCGGCGCCCGGCGACAGGACGCGGTCAAACTTGCCCAGCCGTTCGACCACCCAGGCATGCTGCTGCGGCACGATGGCGATCGCCTTGACGACGATCAGGATTGCCAGTGCAACGATGACGAGCAGCACGATGGTTGAAGTATCGATCATGGTGTGAAGCCTCTTTTCGAGTGGGTGCGCTGGCCTGCCCCGCCATGCCGGCCAGGGTTCCAGCGTTTGCCCGCGGCGCTGCGCGGGCGCGTTCTGCTATGTCGAGCCGCCGCGCTTGGGAGTAAGCACGAGGATCGAGCCGCGCAATTCAGTAATGGTGTGTTCGCCGGGCTGGGCGGCATGTCCCTTGGCCAGTTCAGCCTGCCAATGTGCGCCGCGATACCAGACGCGCGTTGACCCGCTGTCGGACCAGGCCTCGACCGTGACGGTCTGTCCAATGTCCAGAATGACGTCGGCGTTGCGGGCCGAATTGACCTCGCGCTTTTTCAGCACCCGCGTCTTACGCAGCACCAGAAGTCCCAGCAGCAGCACGACGCCGCACGCCACCAGCTCCCATTGCAGGCCCGCATTCAGCCAGGCGGCAATACCGCCGGCGGCCAGACCCAAGGCAACGAGCAGCAAATAGAAGGTTCCTGTCGCCAGCTCACCAATGAGGGCCAGCGCGGCCAATCCCAGCCAAATCCACATAGTCTCGAGAATCGTCTGTAAGGATGAGTATCTGAGCGGATTGTACGTATTTCCGGGACGGAGCGGGAATTGCCGTGCGCCGACGGGAACATTTTCGCTGGATTATGATGTGCCCCTGGCGCGCCGGGTCGCGGGACCCCTCACGCCGCCCTTATTCATCCACACGCTTTTATGACCGCCGCAACTTCTTCTGCTCTCCCCGTCCTGATCCTGCATACCGGCGATCCGGACGACACGCTCAAAAGCCAGTTCGGCGGCTATGCCGAACAAATCATGCAGGCGGCCGGACTGACCCCCAGCGCCGTCGACATCGTCGCGGTCTACGAAGGCCAGCGTCCGCAGGCGCCCTCCAGCTACCGCGCCGCTTTGATTACCGGTTCGCCCGCCATGGTCTCCGACAAGGAACCCTGGAGCGAAGACACCGCCGCCTGGCTGCGCGAGGCCCTGGAAGCCGGCCTGCCCATGTTTGGCGTCTGCTACGGCCATCAATTGCTGGCGCACGCGTTCGGCGGCAAGGTCGGCTACAACCCCGCCGGCCGCGAAGTCGGCACCCAGACCGTCGAATTGCTGCCGACGGCCGGCGGCGATCAGCTCATGGCCGGCGTGCCGACCACCTTTCCCGCCCAGATGCTGCACGCGCAGACCGTGCTGCAACTGCCCGCGGGCGCGGCCGTGCTGGCGCGCTCGGACCTGGACGAGCACCAGATGATCCGCATCGGCCGCAACGTCTTTTCCACCCAGTTCCACCCCGAGTTCGGCCCGGACTTCATCCGGGCCCACCTCGAACGCTATGGCCGCCGCTACGCAGCCGAAAACCTCGACGTGCCGGGGCTGTCCGCCAACGTGCGCGCGACGCCGGTGGCGGCCGGCCTGCTGCGCCGGTTCCTGGAAACCTACGCGCCCGGCGCCTGACGCCCACGCCCGCGGCTCCGCCGGCAATGCGGAGACCGTCGGCAGGGACAGCCGCAACAAGCGGAGTGCGCAGGCCGGCCAGCCTTGAGACCATAGCGCCAAGCGTACGAAATCACGCAAGAGCCAGGAGTCCCTTATGAGCCCCGCCGCCGCCCCCTTGAGCAAACAGCACGCCGCCGCCGTGGAGCGCGCCTGCCGCGCCCTGGAAGCCGACCAGCCGCCCGATCTGTCGGCGCTGGCCGAACAGGCTGGCATGAGCCGGTTCCATTTCCACCGCATTTTCAAGGCCGCCACGGGCATCACGCCCAAGGCCTATGCCAACGCCCTGCGGGCCAGCCGCGCCCGCCAGCGCCTGGAAGACAGCGCCAGCGTCACCGACGCCATGTACGACGCCGGCTTCAATTCAAGCGGACGCTTCTACGAAGCCGCCCCCGCCATCCTGGGCATGACGCCCACCGCATTCCGCAAGAACGGCGAAGGCGTGGACATCCGGTTCGCGGTGGCGCAGTGCTCGCTGGGTGCGCTTCTGGTGGCCGCCAGCAGCACCGGCATCTGCGAAATCGCGCTGGACGAGGACCCGGACCGATTGGTCCAGAACCTGCAGGACCGCTTCCACGCGGCGAAACTGATCGGCGCCGACCCCCGGTTCGAAAGCTGGGTGGCGGACGTGGTCGGCTTTGTCGAAGATCCTTCGCGCGGCCTGGACCTGCCGCTGGACGTGCGCGGCACGGCATTCCAGCGCAAGGTCTGGGAGGCGCTGTGCGAGATCCCGCTCGGCGAAACCGCCACCTACTCCGAAGTGGCCGAACGCATCGGCGCACCCGCCGCTGTACGCGCCGTCGCCCGCGCCTGCGCCACCAACAACATCGCGCTCGCCATCCCCTGCCACCGCGTGGTGCGCACGGACGGATCGCTGGCCGGGTACCGCTGGGGCATTGACCGCAAGCGCGAATTGATCGCCCGCGAAGCCAAGGCAGCCTGATCCGGACCGGCCCGGCCTGCTCCAAACGCCGCGAGGGCACCTCGAAGGCCACCACTTTTTCAGGTAGGTGGAAGTGATCCTGATGGTAACTCTGCAGTTCTCAGCTTCCTCGGCGCGCTGAAAGCAGCGTCAGGACTATCGCCCCGCCTCTTCGATGTCCCGGGGAAATCGAGGTTCGTAGCAAAGCAGCAGCGAAAGCCAGTGGCCGGCCGCATGGATCAAGATAGCGGGCAACATCAACAGGTTCGCAACGACAAAAACCCACAACGCGCTGTGCCGCAGAAACTGGGTGTCCAAGCCCCAGGCCGCTTTGAACGAAAGCCAGGGCCAGGGGAACTTGCTAACGAATTTTTTGGGGGCCGGCACGGCGGCGGGGCCGTCCTCCATGTAACGGCGAATGTACTCCCAAAACGCTAGGAGTTCGCTAGCGTTGCGAGTGGGTTTGCCTACAAAAGTGACTTCGAGGTTGTCGGTGGGAGTTCCCTGCAAGTTCACACCATGACCCCTATCCCAGACCAAGACAACGAAACCTCCAGTCCCTTCCAATTCGCTCATGTTTTTGTCGATGAATATCTCGGTCTTGTCCCAGTCCATGACGCGGATGCCACCGAGATGCTCAGGGCGCAATAAGTAGACTTTACGAGTGACGCGATTAAAGCGAACCACAATGCGTCGAGCGGTAAACATCTCCAAGCGGATAAATCTGATGGTGAACTTGAAAAAAAAATAAAGGACAATGTTTGCCGTCAGCGGACTAAGCACCAGGCCAAATACGTAAAATTCCCAATCGAGCTTTCCGTCCGAGGTCAGAAGGTCTCTTGCTGCCAGCCATATGGTCGTCACCCCCGCCCATAAGAGCATTCCGCCTAAAACGAAGAAAAAAAACGTAATCACTCCCCTCTTTTCATCGTTGGGTGTGCGAGCATCAATAAAAATATTGTTTTGAGCATAGAGAGATAGATTATCGGCTGGGCTATCCGAAATCGCTTCGTGGACACCATCCGGCGGATGGAGTTTCGCCTGACCCGGCTGACGTTGTTTCGTATTGAATTCTTCAGCAGCCTCGTCATAAGTCATCAAGGTTTTGGACCATTGAAAACCTCGCTCCAATATATACATCAGAGCTTTCTCTCTACCGCGCGCTGCATAATCTCGATTTCTTCCATCTCACTATCCACGATGCCCTTGCTACGGTCTTTTCGGAACGAACTGTGCGCTAGAAATGTTTGCAGATTGTTGGGCAAAACGAATATCCCAAACAACGCTACCGCGAGCAGGAAGACGTTGAGTCCAAAGAACAAACGAAGCATCAGCACCATACGCGATGCCATCGCGGCTGAGGCTCGGGATCCAAATTCGGCGGCCTTTGCAAGGTTCGTCTGCGTGCCAAATTTTTTGACCAAGTATTCAAAATAAGGACCTGCGTATGCCAAACCGATCGTGATCGAGAGAGCCGCCGCCCCTGTCTGCGCAGCGGCTCGGAGAAGATAGACGTATGCAATAGAGTACCTACGCATTTTCCACTGATCCGAAAACTCCGCGAAATCAAAGTACGCACCAACCGCACCTGCCGAGCCAGACAAAACTCCCGCCCCTAGGCGCAGCCCGCTTCCAAACAGCTTCGCGCCTCGCTGAACAGCAACGTTGCTGCTCCTGTCCGCAAAGCCCACCGCGCTGGCGCCCACTTCGACACCCGTTGCGGTAAGCGCTAGCAGTGCCGCAGCAAGCTCGACATATTCCTTGCTTCGCTTGTTTTCCGCGGTCATTCTGTTGTAGAGGTTCCACATTTCCAAGAACACGAGCGTGCTCCCAATGCGTAGCTCAGTCATCGGCCCCATCTTTCCGGCCCGCAACGCCTCATCAAACTGCCGGCTGGTGGAGCGGTCCATACGTGCCAATGTCCCCCGACTCAGTTCCTTGCCGTACCGCAATTCAAGACGATAATGCTGCGCGTAACGACCTAGGCGCGCGAGCAGCACTGACGCCGCGAGATTATTCAGTGGAGCATCCATAATGGCGGCAGCGGTCTTGCTTTGAAATAATGAGCTGCCTAGCGTATTGATCAGCATTGCACCGCCAACCAGATAGCCGGACGGTGGACCTCCGCCCGTTGAGGCATCTGCCATCGAATCGAGCATGGCGTGGCTCTTTTCGTAAAGATCCGCCAGCTTCTTTAGTCGGTTCTGCAACGCGACGGGGTCGACGGATTTCAGCGTCTCGCGCTCGCCGAAAAGTCCATTCACTTCGCTTTCCATGCTCTCCTGGTTCTGCGCCAACGACCGCCAGAACAGGTTTTCTCTGGATATCCCCGCTTTGCGCCAGCGATCAAGCAGTTCCTCGCCAACCGCCGTGGCATTCATGCCGGCGATAGCCTTTCCCATTTGGTCAAATAGCAAGGCCTGCTCG
>NZ_DGMA01000027.1:0-38175 GCF_002388205.1 Achromobacter sp. UBA4530
TCCGATCCGGCTTCCGATCCGGCTTACGAACCGGCCCGGTCCCGGCGCTCCACCCACACGCGGCCGCGGTGACATCGAATCACGTGGCCCGCCTGCTCCACTCGCAATTGCCGGTCATGGCCCAGGCTGTGCAGGCCACGCAACTGCCTCAGCAGGTCCGCCATGCGCGCGTCGGTGGGCATCCGCGCCCCATTTCGCTCCAGCCAATACCGCAACACCTGCGACTGACGGGCGGGCGATAGTCCGCGCCACGCCTGCAACGAAAAACTGGCGTCATCGGCACCGGGATCCAGCCGCGCAAAATCTTCACGGGCGACTTCGTCCAGAATCTCTGCCGCCTCTGCCATGTGCCGCGCATGGCGCGCGACGATGCCGCGCCAGCCGGGCCAGCGTGCATCCAGCACGGGCGCCAGCAATTCACGCAGTGCGGCACGGGTGTAGCGCGGATCGGCATTGGTGGGGTCCTGCACGGCGCGCCAGCCGATGGCTGCCTCTACGTCATCGGCCGCCTGAAGAATCGCGCTGCGATCCTGCTCAAGCCACGGGCGCACGTACGACACGCCATCGCGCTGCGTCACCGGCGCCATGGCCGCCATGCCCGACAGCCCCGTCCCGCGCAGCAGGCGCAGCAACACGGTTTCCGCCTGATCGTTGCGATGGTGGGCGAGCAGGATGTGGTGGACGCCGTGCTCCTGCGCCAACCTGGCCAGCGCGGCATACCGCGCATCGCGCGCAGCGGCTTCGATGCCCTTGCCGCTGGCCGGCTCGACCTGCACGCGCGCCTCGATAAGCGGGACCGACAGTCTTGCTGCCAGGGCTTGGCCGTGTCGCGCCCACTCGTCGGCCTGCGCCTGCAAACCGTGGTGCACATGGAAAAGCATCACCTCGATGCGCAGCAGCGGCGCGACGGCGGCCGCATGTACGGCCAGCATGGCCGAGTCCGCGCCGCCGCTGAACGCCACGGCAATGCGGCGCGGACGCTCGGGCAGTGCCTGGAGCATCTGGCGCAACGCCGCGGCAAGCGCGGTGGAGATTGGCAGGGAGGGAATGGCGCCCGCGTCGGCCCGGGGATGGCTGCCGGGCGGCGGGACGTCAGTCATGAGCGTGCAAGGGCGCGGGGGCCGCGGCGCCGGCAAAGGGCCGGCGCCCTGCCCGCTTTACGCGCGCACTTCCTGGAAGGCGCCGTACGAGCGCACGCGCTCAAGGCGCTGCTCGACGAGCTGTTCGGGGGTCATGCCCTGAAGCTGGCGCAGGGCGTCGCCGAGCGCGCGGCGCAAGAGGCGGGCCATGACGCGGGGGTCGCGATGAGCGCCGCCCACGGGTTCGTTGACCACGCGGTCCACCAGACCCAGATCCTTGAGGCGGGGCGCGATGATGGCCAGCGCGTCGGCGGCCTCGGGGGCCTTGTCGGCGCTGCGCCAGAGGATCGAGGCGCAGCCTTCCGGCGAAATCACGGCGTAGGTGGCGTATTGCAGCATCAGCACGGCGTTGCCGACGGCAATGGCCAGCGCGCCGCCCGAACCGCCTTCGCCGATGATCGTGCAGATCAACGGGACTTTCAGTTCGGCCATGGCGTAAAGATTGTGGCCGATGGCTTCGGACTGGCCGCGCTCTTCGGCGCCGATGCCGGGATAGGCGCCCGGGGTGTCCACGAAGGTGAAGACGGGAATGCCGAATTTTTCGGCCAGGCGCATCAGGCGCAGGGCCTTGCGATAGCCCTCGGGGCGCGGCATGCCGAAGTTGCGCGCGGCGCGCTCCTTGGTGTCGCGGCCCTTCTGGTGGCCGATGACCATGCACGGCGTGCCGTTGAAGCGCGCCAGACCGCCCACGATGGACTGGTCGTCGGCGTACATGCGGTCGCCGTGCAGTTCATGGAAGTCGGTGAACATTTCGCGCACGTAGTCCAGCGTGTAGGGACGCTGGGGGTGACGCGCGACAAGCGCCGTTTGCCAGGGCGTGAGCTTGGCGTAGATCTCCTTGGCGAGCGTCTGGCTCTTCTGCTGCAGACGTCCGATTTCATCGGAAATGTCTACCGCCGAATCGGCCTGCACATAGCGCAGCTGCTCGATCTTGTTCTCAAGCTCGGCGAGCGGCTGTTCAAATTCCAGAAATGTATTGCGCATGTAGTGTGGTTCCGTAGATGGGCTGCCTGGTTTGCGTCAGTATTGGACCGGCGTCGGTTCCAGACTGCGCCACAGATACCAGGTCGCCACGGTACGCCAGGGCTGCCACGCCAACGAGACTTCGCGAGCCTCGAAGCGAGAGACAGGCTCGCCGCTGAAATAGTGTAGCGAGATTGCCTTGAGCAACCCGGGATCATCCAGCGGCAGGACATCAGGCCGCTGTAGATTGAAAATCAAAAACATCTCCGCCGTCCAGCGTCCGATGCCGCGGATGGCGACCAGTTCCGAAATGACGGCCTCGTCGTCCATGGCCGCCCATTTCTCGGGATGGACCCGGCGCTCGCCGAAATGCACGGCCAGGTCGAGCACATATTCGGCCTTGCGTTGCGACAGTCCGGCCTTGCGCAGGCCGTCCAGGCCAACGCGCAGCACGGCGACGGGCGTGGGGCGTTTGCCCACGGCGTCGATGAACTTGGTCCAGACGGCATCGGCCGCCTTCGGGGAAATCTGTTGCCCAATGATCGCCCGCGCCAGCGTGATGAACGGCGTGCCGCGCGAGGTCAGCCAGACCTCCGGGTGCTGGGGGATGATCTTTTTCAGAATGCGGTCGCGGCGCATCAGGTGCGCCACGGCGGCCTCCCAGTATTCAGGCTTGGGAATCTCGAGATCTGCGGTGGACATGTCCGGCGTATCCTGCGGGGTCACGCGCGGCGCCATTGCGTCAGGCCGCCCGGTTTGTCGTCCAGCTCGATGCCGGATTCGCGCAGCTCGGCGCGGATGCGGTCGGCTTCGGCAAAGTTGCGGGCTGCCTTGGCGGCCGCGCGCGCGTCGATCAGAGACTGGATGGCGTCGGCATCCAGCGTGCTGCGCGCGCCTTGCTCGATAGCGGCCGCGGAATAGCGGGTGGCGGATTGGAAGTACGTGGCGGGCGCCTGCTGCAGCAGGCCCAGAAGCGAAGCCAGGGCTTTCATCTGACCGGCGCTGCGCGCGCTTTTGGTGCGGTTGGCCTCGGAGGCCAGTTCGAACAACGCGGCCACGGCGCCCGAGCTGTTGAAGTCGTCGTCCATCGCGGCCTTGAAGGCCTGTGCCTGCGGCTCGTTCCAGTCAATGCCCTGATCGTCGGCCGGCACGTTCTGCAGGGCCTGGTACAGGCGATCCAGTGCGTTCTGCGCGTCGATCAGGTTGTCCGGCGTGTAGTTCTGCGGGCTGCGGTAATGGTTGCGCACAATGAAGAAGCGCACCATTTCCGCTTCGCGCGGGTTCACCTGGTACTCGGACTGGTCAGCCGCCGGGTCATTCTGCGCGACGGTCTGGCGGATGGTGCGGAAGTTGCCCAGGGACTTGGACATCTTGTCCGAATCGACCATCAGCGGGCCGCAGTGCATCCAGATGTTGGCCAGCGTGCCGCCGAACGCGCCCTCGGTCTGGGCGATCTCGTTTTCATGGTGCGGGAATTTCAGGTCCGGACCGCCACCGTGGATGTCCAGCGGCAAACCCAGCAGCGACTTGCTCATGGCCGAGCACTCGATGTGCCAGCCCGGGCGGCCCAGGCCGTACGGCGATTCCCACTTGGTGTCGGCGGGTTCTTCGGCCTTGGCGGATTTCCAGAGCACGAAATCGAGCGGGTCGCGCTTGCTGGATCCCACCGCCACGCGCTCGCCGGCGCGCAGGTCATCCAGCGTCTTGCCGGACAGCTTGCCGTAGCCGGGGAAACCGCGCACGGCGTAATTCACGTCGCCGTCTTCGGCCTGGTAGGCCAGCCCGTTGGTTTCGAGCTTGCCGATGATGTCGAGCATCTCGCCCACGTACTGCGTGGCGCGGGGTTCGCGATCAGGCGATTCGACGCCCAGCGCGCGCTCGTCGGCATGCATGGCCTCGATGTAGAACTCGGTGACTTCGCCGATGCGGCGGCCCGTTTCCACGGCGCGGCGGATGATCTTGTCGTCGATGTCCGTGATGTTGCGCACGTAGTCCACCGACAAGCCGCTGGCGCGCAGCCAGCGCTGCACGACGTCGAACGACACCAGCATGCGGGCGTGGCCCAGATGGCAGAAGTCATACACGGTCATGCCACACACGTACATGCGCACCTGGCCGGCCTGGGCCGGTTTGAACGGTTCTTTGGTACGCGATAACGTGTTGTAGATTTGCAGCATGGCGCGATAGGTTTCGTTTAGTGTTCCGTGGCGGTTTCGGAAAGTTGCTGTCGACGGAAAATACCGTCAACGCGTGCCGCCCAATTCGCCGCCCCATTTACATTGCCGCCCCGATGGCAGTGCAGTCCATTGGCAGTGCAGTCCATTGGCAGCGCTGTCCTGGCAGTCTGTCCCGGCAGTGCTGTCCCGGCAGCCTGTTCCGGCACAGCTGTCCGTGCGGGATCGATGGCCCGTATTCTTCCGGTGGCCCCTATTCCCTACTGCCTTGAACGCGATGGTCGAGCCAAAAACGCAACCGGGGCTAAAATGGCGGTCGTCAAGTATAGCAAGCGGCCCGGTCGCGCGCGTAAGCGCCAGCCGGCCAAGACTTTTAACGGAAAGCCCACGTGACTATCAAGCCGCGTTTTTGCGTTGCCCTGCTCGCCCTGGCCTTGGCCGGCGCGCCGGCGGGCGTCGCCCTTGCCCAGTCGATGAGCGGCGGCGCGGGAGAAAACCCCAACGCCACCCGCACCACCCTGGACCCGATTCCGCCTGAAGGCGGCTGGGACGCTCTGGCCAATCTGCTGGAAGCCGCCAAGCCCAGCGTGGACACCCGGCTGATCCCCTCCGCGTCGCAGATCACGACGCACATCGAGCGCATGCTGAACCGTGGCGAAAACGCGGAAGCGCTGGCGATGATCGAAAAGCGCCAGGCCGAGATCAAGGACCAGCGCGGCACCGACGTGCAGCTCATGTTCCAGCATGCGCGCGCCCTCGCCGCCCTGGACCGCACGAACGAAGCCATCGACATCTACAACGATATGACCACGCGGTTCCCGGAATTGCCGGAACCCTGGAACAATCTGGCAGCTCTATATGCTGGACGCGGCGAACTCGACCGTGCGCAGGATGCCCTCCAGATGGCATTGCGCGCAGACCCGAACTACGCCGCCGCCCGCGCCAACCTCGGCGACCTGCAATTGCTGCAGGCCTTGCGAACCTACAAGGAGGCCGCCGGCGACGGCGTGCCTGGCATGCGGGAAAAGGTCCGCGAAGTTGAAACAATGTTGAAGGATAAACAAGGCAAATGATGTCCCGTTACTCCCCTCTTCACCTGCTGCGCCTGACGGCGTGCTCGTTCGCACTGGCTGCATTCGCTCCGGCGTTCGTCAGCGCCGCCCCCGCAGCCTCTTCTTCTCCCTCCACCTCCGAAGGCACCAAAACCATGAGCACCAATCCCCGCGTCAAGCTTCAAACGAACCAAGGCGACATGGTCATCACCCTGGACGCCGCCAAGGCGCCCAAGTCCGTCGAAAACTTCCTGACCTACGTCAAGGAAGGCTTCTACAACGGCACCGTGTTCCATCGCGTGATCGACGGCTTCATGGTCCAGGGCGGCGGCTTCGAACCCGGCATGAAGCAGAAGCAGACCCACGCCCCGATCGAAAACGAGGCCAACAACGGCCTGAAGAACGACAAGTACACCCTTGCCATGGCCCGCACCAGCGATCCGCACTCGGCCACCGCCCAGTTCTTCATCAACGTGTCCAATAACGACTTCCTGAACTTCACGTCGCCCACGCCGAACGGCTGGGGCTATGCCGTGTTCGGCGCCGTCACCGAAGGCCAGGACGTGGTCGACAAGATCAAGGGCGTGAAGACCGGCAACAAGGGCTTCCACCAGAACGTGCCGAACGAAGACGTCATCATCGAGAAGGCCGAAGTTCTTGAATAAGATCTCCCTGCCCGGCCCGGTCTGGCTGGCATCCGACCTGCACCTGGGGCCGGCCACGCCGGCCACCTCGGAGGCCTTCCTGGCCTTTCTGCAGGCGGCAGAGGAAGAGGCGGCAGCCCTGCTGCTGCCCGGCGACATCTTCGACGCCTGGATTGGCGACGACGTGATCCGCGCCGCCCCGCCGTGGCTTGCCACGGTGCTGGTGGCGCTGCGCAATACGGCCGCCCGCATCCCGGTCTGGCTGGGGCGCGGCAACCGCGATTTCCTCATCGGCGAGGAACTGGCAAAGGCCGTGGGCGCCAGCCTGCTGCCCGAGCCGGCCCTGCTGGAAACCGATTTCGGCCAGGTCCTGCTGACGCACGGCGACGAGTTCTGTACGGACGACGCCGCCTACCAGCAGTTCCGCAAGATGGTCCGCAACCCGCAATGGCAGGCCGAATTCCTGGCCAAGACCATTCCCGAGCGGCTGACCATGGCGCAGCAGGCACGGGGCGAGAGCCAGGCGGCCAACCAGACGAAGTCCATGGAAATCATGGACGTCAACGCGGACGCCATCGAATCGATCTTCCGCGAGACGGGCGTGCGCGTGCTGGTGCATGGCCACACGCATCGCCCTAACCGCCACGTGCTCGATGTCGACGGCCAAAAGCGCGAGCGCTGGGTGCTGCCCGACTGGGACTGCGATCACGTGTCGCCGCCGCGCGGCGGCTGGCTGGTCATTGACCGCGACGGGCTGCAGTTCTACGACCTGGAAACGGAAGCGTAGACGCCACCCGTCCCACGCCGGACAAAAAACAAGGGCCGCTTGAGAAAGCGGCCCTTTTTCTGTCTGCGATCGCCGTGTGGCGGGAGGAATCAGCGCGTGAAGATCCAGGCCGCCACGATGCCGCCGAAAATGATCCGGTACCAGGCGAACACGCGGTACGTGTGGTTGGCCACGAAGCGCAGCACGGCCCGCACCACCACCATGGCGCTCAGGAACGCCGCGATGAAGCCCACGGCGATGCCCGACAGGTCGTGCTGGGTCAGCAGGCCGAAGTTCTTGTACATGTCGTAGGCCGCCGCGCCGAGCATGGTCGGCATGGCCAGGAAGAACGAGAATTCGGTGGCCGTCTTGCGCTGGATGCCGGCGATCATGCCGCCGATGATGGTGGCGCCCGACCGCGAGGTGCCGGGAATCATCGCAAAGCACTGCGCCACGCCCACGCCCAGCGCCTGCTTCCAGGTGATCTGTTCCAGCGTGTGCGCCGACGCGCGCTCGTCCGAGGCGGTGTCGTCAGCAGCGCCCGGCGCATCGCCCGGCGTGTGGCGCGTGCGGCGTTCGACGTACAGCATGATCAGCCCGCCCAGCACCAGCGTCACCACGACCACCGCCGGGTGGTAGAACACCGATTTGATGGTCTTGATGAAGATCGCGCCGATCACCGCCGCCGGCAGGAACGCCAGGATCAGGTTGCGGGTGAAGGCCACCTCGCTGGGCACGCCCGTCAGCGTGCCGCGGATCAGCTTGAGCAGCCGGGCTCGGAAGACCCACATCACGGCAAGGATCGATCCCAGCTGGATGACCACCTCGAACACCTTGCCGTCGCCCGAATCGAAATTGAGCCAGTCGCCGACCAGGATGAGGTGGCCCGTGCTGGACACGGGGATGAATTCAGTCAGGCCTTCCAGGATGCCCAGGATGAATGCTTTGATCAGATAGAGCGAGTTCTCGGTCACGGGCTGGGGTCTCTCTCTGTTAGTCGTTGGCTAGGGTTGCTTCGTCAGAAAAATGCTCTTCGGGGCGCTTCTCGACACGCACCAGCGCGATGCGGCGGCCATCCATTTCCAGGACTTCGAAGCGGAAATGCTGGTGATGGATCTGGTATTCGCACACGTCGCCCGGCTTGGGCAGGTGTCCGAAGCGCGAGAGCAGATAGCCCGCAAGCGTGGAAAAGTCCTGGGCGTCGTCGACCAGGCCTTCGGTTTCAAGCACCTGCTCGACGTGGTGCAGGTCGGCCGCCCCATCGATCTTCCAGATGTTGTCGCCGTCCGCCACGATGTCGGGCAGCTCGTCTTCGTCGGGGAATTCGCCGGCGATGGCCTCGAAAACGTCGATCGGCGTCACCAGCCCCTCGATGGCGCCGAACTCGTCAGCCACCAGCACGAGCTGGCCGCGCGAGCGCTTGAGGGTGTCCATGAGGCGCAGGATGCCGATCGACTCGTGCACGATGATGGGATCGCGCAGGCGGTTGCGGCGCACCCGGCCCTCGGTGATCAGGTCCGCGATCAGATCCTTGGCGCGGCCGATGCCCAACACTTCGTCCAGCGAGCCGCGGCACACCGGGAAGAAGCTGTGCGGCGCCTCGGTGAGCTGGCGGCGGATGTTGTCGGGATCGTCGTCGATATTGATCCAGGAAACGTCCGTGCGCGGCGTCATGATGGAACGGATGGAGCGCTCGGCCAGCGTCAGCACCCCGCTGACCATGTTGCGTTCTTCGACTCCGAAGGCCTGTACTGCCGGGCTGCCGGCATTGGGCAGGTCGGGTTCGTCGCTGGCCGGCGGCCGCTTGCCCAGCATGCGCAGCACGGCCGAGGCGGTGCGTTCGCGCATGGGAAAACGGGCGTCGAGCTTGAGCAGGTTGCGGCGCGCCACCTGGTTGAGCGCCTCGATGGCAACCGAGAACCCGATGGCGGCGTACAGATAGCCCTTGGGCACCTTGAAGCCGAAGGCTTCGGCCAGGAGCGAAAAGCCGATCATCAGCAAGAAGCCCAGGCACAGCACCACCACCGTCGGGTGGGCGTTGACGAAGCGCGTCAGCGGCTTGGACGCGATCAGCATGATGCCGATGGCAATGATGACCGCGATCATCATGATGGCCAGGTGATCCACCATGCCGACGGCGGTAATGACCGAGTCCAGCGAGAACACCGCATCCAGCACCACGATCTGCGTGACGATCACCCAGAAGCTGGCATAGACGCGCGGGCCGGACGAGCCGGTGTGCATGCTGCCTTCCAGGCGCTCGTGCAGTTCCATGGTGCCTTTGAACAGCAGAAACAGGCCGCCCACCATCAGGATCAGGTCGCGCCCCGAGGGCGATAGCGGACCGATATTGAACAGGGGGGTAGTCAGCGTGACCAGCCATGACATGACGGACAACAGGCCCAGGCGCATGATCAGCGCGAGGCTCAGGCCCATGATGCGCGCGCGATCGCGCTGCGCGGGCGGCAGCTTGTCCGCCAGGATGGCGATGAAAATCAGGTTATCAATGCCCAGGACGATCTCAAGGACGACCAGGGTAAGCAAGCCGACCCACGCAGCGGGGTCCAGCAGCCACTCCATCAGGAGCTCCAGAAGTTACACGACCGGTAATCGTACATGGAAAATCCATGACATGCCGGTGACGCATCCCCTCCGTAAGCCTGATGGACAGAGGCTTTGAGCCGTATGGACTAAGGCTTGCAAGCGCCTGAAACGGGCCGTGTGTCCCGGTTTACGCGCGCCGCGCGTCAAACGTTGCGGGCATGAAAAAGCCGGCCCCCCGGCCGGCTCTTGCTTGTCTCAACAGACCCGTCGGGGCATCAGCCGCCGACTTTGAGCGTGCCCTTCATCATGGCCCAGTGGCCGGGGAAGGAGCAGAAGAATGCGTAGTTTTCGCCAGCGGCGAGCTTGGAGACGTCGATCTTGACGGAGTCGGATTCCCCGCCGCCGATGACTTTGGTGTGGGCGATGACGCGGGTGTCGCCCGCCTTGACGTAGTCTTGTGCCAGCCCGGCGCCCATGCCGTCCGTGGCGACGGCCTGCTTGTCGGCTTCCTTGGTGAGGACCCAGTTGTGGCCCATTGCGACCTTGGCCATCTTGCCGACGTGCTTCAGGTTGACCGTGAATTCCTTGCAGCTCTTGTCGACCACGATTTCCTTGACGTTGAACTGCATGGCGTCGTTGCTTTCGACGGTGGCTTCACATTGCGCGGCCAGCACGGGCAGGCTGGAGGCGGAAAGAAGGATGGCGAGGGTGGCTTTTGCCAGCATGAAATTCTCCGATGACACAGCGGTCGATGCACGTACGCCAGCCAGATGCAGACGCCGTTGCCGCCGCGGATCAGTGTAGGACTGCCTTCCCCTCGCTCTCTTGACATCCATCAACACCCCCTGCGGATACCCCTCAAAACTCAGGAACTTCCCCTACATTTCGTAGGGCTATTAGGCCTTCGACTCTGGCAGATTGACAAACCGCAATCCGGTCCTGGGTGCATGTTCGTAGGATGGCCGTAAGCAAACACGACGAACAGAGTTCAGCATGCGCGGCAGTACCGAAGTACCCCACCGGTTCACCAAACACATTCAGGCCGCGTTCTTTGTTTTATGGCTTTCCTGTCTGTTCCTGGCGCAAACCGCGCAGGCGCAGCGCCTGCCTGACTTTCTTGCCAGCACACCCATCACAGACGTGTTCCCCGGCGCCGACCGCACCGGTCCCGTCGAAGGCAAGCCCGCAATTGCCCGCGTGTTTGCAGGCAACAAGCCACTGGGCCTTGTCTACCTGACCACCGACGTCGTCAACACCCGCGGCTACTCCAGCAAGCCCATCGACGTGCTGGTGGGGCTTTCCGACAGCGGCCGCATCATGGGCGCAAAGCTGGTCGAACACCACGAGCCCATCGTGCTGATCGGCATCCCGCAAGCCAAGGTCGATCACTTCATCCAGGGCTACGTCGGCCTGAACTTCGTCGACTCCCCGCCCCGGCACGGCGCGCCGCCACCCGTTGATATCGTCAGCGGCGCCACGGTCACGCTGATGGTGATCGGCGACACGATCACCCGGTCCGCCATCGCGGTGGCGCGCGCCCACGGCATCGCCAAGTCGGGCGCGCCGCGCCAGGCCGCGCAACCAGTGGCAACCCGCGTCATCGACGAAAGCAAAGACACCGTGCAGACCTGGCAGGAACTGCTTGACGCCGGCGCCGTGAAGAACCTGCGCCTGACGCCCGACGACGTCAACCAGGCGTTTCTGCGATCCGGCCGCAAGGACGCCGCCGAACACGGCGAAGGCGGCCCTGACGACACCTTCATCGACCTGTACGCCGCACTGGTCAGCGCCCCGTCCATCGGCCGCAGCCTGCTGGGAGACATCGGCTGGCAGCGCCTGAAAGAACGCCTCAAGCCCGGCCAGCAGGCCGTGCTGGTCGCCGGCAATGGTCTCTATTCGTTCAAGGGTTCGGGCTACGTGCGCGGCGGCATCTTCGACCGCATCGAGGTCATCCAGGACGAAAGCGCCTTCCGGTTCCGCGACCGCAACCACCAGCGGCTGGCCGACGTCAACGCCAAGGGCGCGCCGGCGCTGCGCGAAGTCGCCCTCTTTGTCGTGCCCGAGGATGCCTCGCTCGACCCGGTCAAACCGTGGCGCCTGCAACTGATGGTGCAGCGCGTGCTCAGCGTGTCGGACAAGGCGTTCGTCACGTTCGACCTGCCGTATGACCTGCCCACGGCCTACACCCGCGCCGTCGCGCCGCCGACCGCACCCGCAGCAGCAGGCCAACCCGCCACTGCACCCGCGCCCTCGCCCGACGTCGAAACCGCCCCGCCCGCGTTGTGGAAGCAAATCTGGCAAGGCAAGGCCGGCCAGATCGCCATCCTGACCGTCGCCCTGACGGTGCTGGTCGGCATCTTCTTCTTCCAGGATCAACTGACGTCGCGCCCGTTGCTGCACGACCGCCTGCGCCTCGCGTTCCTGGCCTTCGCGCTGTTCTGGATCGGCTGGTACGGGCAGGCACAGCTGTCCATCGTGAACGTGCTGACGTTCTTTTCGGCCCTGCGCACCGACTTCCGCTGGGAATACTTCCTGATGGACCCGCTGGTGTTCATCCTGTGGTGCGCCACCGCCATCTCCATGGTGTTCTGGAACCGCGGCGCGTTTTGCGGCTGGCTGTGCCCGTTCGGCGCGCTGCAGGAACTGACCAACCGCATCGCCCGGCGGCTTGGCGTGCGTCAGCTCAAGATCCGCCACGGCGTGGCGCAGCGCCTGTCCATGTTCAAGTACGTGATCTTCCTGCTGCTCTTCGGCTTCTCGCTGTACGACCTGGCGGTCGCCGAACAACTGGCCGAAGTCGAACCTTTCAAGACCGCGATCATCCTGCATTTCGTGCGCCACTGGCCCTTCGTGCTGTTCGCCGTGGCGCTGCTGGCCGCGGGCCTCTTCATCGAACGCTTCTTCTGCCGCTACCTCTGCCCGCTGGGCGCCGCGCTGGCCATCCCCGCCCGCCTGCGCATCTTCAATTGGCTCAAGCGCTACCGCGACTGCGGCAACCCCTGTCAGCGCTGCAACATCGAATGCCCCGTTCAGGCGATCGACCCCTCCGGCGAAATCAACCCGAACGAGTGCATCCAGTGCCTGCACTGCCAAATGCTTTACCACCACAAACAGAAGTGCCCTCACCTGATCCAGAAGCAGGCTAAGCGTGAGCGGCGCCCGGCTCCGCCCCCTGAGCCGTCGGTGCAGGAAGTCGTTCTGCACCGCATGCCGACGCCCAACTCGGCAAATCGCCCCAACCGGGAATCGTGAAACACGGTTTTCGTACCGCGGCGCTCTGCGCCGTCCCTACCTAGGAGTTATCCATGTCCGACAAGACCCCCGAAAAAGCCGGCCTCACACGCCGAAGCTTCCTGGGCACCGCAGCCATCACCGGCGCGGCCGGCCTCGTAGCCGGGGCGCAGATTTCCACCGCGCACGGCAAAGAGGGCAAATCAGGCAACGGCGCTGTGCTCGGGCATGTCGCGCCGGGCGAGCTCGACGAATACTATGCGTTCAACTCCAGCGGCCAGTCCGGCGAAGTCCGCGTGCTGGGCCTGCCGTCCATGCGCGAACTCGTGCGCATCCCCGTGTTCAACCATTGCAGCGCCACCGGCTGGGGCCGCACCAATGAAAGCCGCAAGGTGCTGACCGAAGGCCTCACGCCTGAAACCCGCGAGTACCTGAAGGACAAGGGCGGCGTGTTCCCCAACGGCGACGCCCACCATCCCCACCTGTCGTTTACCGACCAGACCTACGACGGCCGCTACCTCTTCATCAACGACAAGGCCAACAACCGCGTGGCCCGCATCCGTCTGGACGTGATGAAGACGGACAAGATCGTTGAACTGCCCAACGTGTCGGGCGTGCACGGTCTGCGTCCGCAGCGCTATCCGCGCACCGGCTACGTGTTTGCCAACGGCGAGCACATCATCCCGCTGCCCAACGACGGCAAGGAGCTGGACGATCCCAAGAAGAACTTCTTCTCGGTGTACTCGGCCATTGATGGCGACACCATGAAGGTGGCGTGGCAGGTGCTGGTCGACGGCAACCTGGACAACGGCGACGCCGACTACCAGGGCAAGTATTCGTTCGCCACCTGCTACAACTCCGAGAAAGGCGTCACTGTCGAGGAAATGTCCGCCAACGAGCAGGACTGGGTCGTGGTCTTCGACCTCAAGCGCATCGAGAAGGCGGTCAAGGACGGCGACTTCAAGACGATGGGCGGCGTGCCGGTGGTCGACGGCCGCCACGGGTCCAAGTACACGCGCTACATCCCGGTGCCGAATTCGCCGCACGGCTGCAATGCCGCGCCCGACGGCATCCACCTCATGCTGAACGGCAAGCTCTCGCCCACGGTCACCGTGATCGACGTGCGCAAGCTGGACGACCTGTTCGCCGACAAGGTCAAGCCGCGCGACTGCGTCGTGGCCGAACCGCAACTGGGCCTGGGCCCGCTGCACACCGCGTTCGACGGCCGCGGCAACGCCTACACCACGCTGTTCATCGACAGCCAGATGGTCAAGTGGAACATCGACAAGGCCAAGCGCGCGTACAAGGGCGAAAAGGTTGATCCCATCCTGCAGAAGCTGGACGTGCACTACCAGCCGGGCCACAACCACTCGACCATGGGCGAAACCAAGGAAGCTGACGGCAAGTGGCTGGTGTCGCTGAACAAGTTCTCGAAAGACCGCTTCCTGAACGTGGGTCCGCTCAAGCCCGAGAACGACCAGCTCATCGACATCTCCGGCGACGAGATGAAGCTCGTGCATGACGGCCCCAGCTTTGCCGAGCCGCACGACATGTGCCTGGTGCACCGTTCCAAGATCAACCCGATCAGCGTCTGGAAGCGCGACGACCCCATGTGGGAAGACGCCCGCCAGATCGCCAAGAAGGACGGCGTGTCGCTGGAAGACGCGGCCAAGGTCGTGCGCGACGGCAACAAGGTCCGCGTGTACATGATGGCCGTCGCGCCGATGTTCAGCTTGAAGCAGTTCGAGGTGAACCAGGGCGATGAGGTCACCGTGTTCGTGACCAACATGGAAGTGATCGAAGACCTGACGCACGGCTTCACGCTCGAAGGCCACGGCATCGCCATGGAAATCGGACCCCAGGCCACGTCGTCCATCACGTTCAAGGCGGATCGCCCCGGCATCTACTGGTACTACTGCCAGTGGTTCTGCCACGCGCTGCACATGGAAATGTCCGGCCAGATGATCGTGCACCCCAAGAAGTCTGCGTAACGATCCATGGCTGCCATCGCAACCTTGCGAAACGCGGCGTGGGCCGCGGCCGGCTTCGTGCTGGCCGGCTTCGGCCCGGCCCTGCACGGGGCGGCCGCGGCCGCCACCCTGGAGGTCGCCGCAGGCGCCGACCTGGCGCAGGCCGTGGCCGCGGCGCAGCCCGGCGACACGCTGCGGCTGGCGCCTGGCACCTACCCCGGCGCCATCGTCATCGACAAACCCCTCGTCATCGAAGGACCGCAGGACCGCTCCGCCATCATTGCCGGCACCCGCGAAGGACGCACGCTGTGGGTCAAGGCCGCGGACGTGTCGCTGCGCAACCTGACCGTCACGCGCTCCGGGCTGGACCTGCCCGCCATGGACGCGGGCATCTTTCTGGACCGCACCGCGCACCGCGCGGTGGTCGAACACAACGACATCCTGGATAACCTGTTCGGCGTTTATGTATGGGGCCCGCAGGACGCGATGGTGCGCGGCAACCGCATCGTCGGCAACCAGGAACTGCGCGTGGCCGAGCGCGGCAACGGCGTGTCGCTATGGAACACGCCGGGCAGCGCGGTGGTGGACAACGACATCTCCGCCGGCCGCGACGGCGTTTTCGTGAACACCAGCAAGCAGAACCGGTTCACCGGCAATCGTTTCCATGACCTGCGCTATGGCGTGCACTACATGTACACGAACGACAGCGAGATCAGTGGCAACTTGTCCACCGGCAACGACATCGGCTACGCCATCATGTACTCGCACCGCCTGGTCGTTACGGGCAACGTGGCGGTGAACAACGTGGAGCAGGGGCTGATGATGAACTACGCCAACAACTCCGACATCTCCGGCAACACCGTCGATGGCGCGGGCAAGTGCGTGTTCATCTACAACGCCAACAAAAACCGCTTTGCGGACAACCATTTCTCCAACTGCGACATCGGCATCCACTTCACCGCCGGCTCCGAGGGCAACCGGATCTCAGGCAATGCCTTCATCAACAACCGCAACCAGGTCAAGTATGTGGGCACGCGGGTGATGGAATGGTCGGACAACGGCCGCGGCAACTACTGGAGCGACAACACGGCCTTCGACCTGGACGGCGACGGCATCGCCGACACGGCCTACCGCCCGAACGACGTGGTGGACCAGTTGTTGTGGCGGGCGCCCGCCGCGCGGATTCTGCTCAATAGCCCCGCCATTTCGGTAGTGCGCTGGGCGCAATCGCAGTTCCCCGCGATCCTGCCAGGCGGCGTGATCGACAGTAAGCCGCTGATGAAGCCTGTGCGGGAACGAATCGATTATGGCGGTGCGATGGCCAACGCGAAGCCCGGTGCATCGCCTGATGCAAAAAGCGCCGCCAACTCCGTCGCAAAAAACGGCGCGAAGCGTGCCGAGGACAATCAATGAGCAACCCACTGATGACGCTTGCGGGCGTCAGCAAACACTATGGCGGCCACAGGGCGATCAGCGTCCTGGACCTGGACCTGCGCGAAGGCGAATGCGTGGCGCTGGCCGGGCACAACGGCGCGGGCAAAAGCACCCTCATCAAGCTGATCCTCGGACTCATCCGACCCACGCACGGGCGCGTCACGCTCTTCGGCCAGGACGCGCACAGTCCGGCCGCCGCGCGCCTGCGTGACCGGATAGGCTACCTGCCCGAAACCGTGGCGCTGCATCCCGCGATGACGGGCGCCGAGACCCTGGCCTTTTACGCGCGCCTGAAGCGCCAACCCGTGTCGCGCAACGCGGATCTGCTCGAGAAAGTGGGGATCTCCGGCGCGGCGCACCGCCGCGTGGGCGGTTATTCAAAAGGCATGCGCCAACGGCTGGCGCTGGCCCAGGCGCTGCTCGGCGCGCCCCGCATCCTCCTGTTCGACGAGCCCACCACCGGCCTGGATCCGGCGTCGCGTCTCAAGTTCTACGAGATCGTGCACGAACTGCGCGCAAGCGGCGCCACCATTCTCCTCAGCACGCACGCCTTGTCGGAGCTGGCCGGCCACGCCGACCGCATCGTCGTCATGAAGGCGGGCGTGAAGATCGCCGACGGCGGCATGTCGGCGCTGCGCCGCGACACCGGGCTGCCCATCCGCATCAGCGTCACGCTCGGGCCGGACAACGCATCCGCCCCGCCCTCCTCGGCCTGGCGCCAGGTCGACGCCAACCGCTACGAACGCCTGTGCCACGAATCGGACAAGGTCGAGGCCATCCGTAGCATCGGCGCCATCGGGGCGCCCATCAGCGACCTGGACATCCAGGTCCCGGGGCTGGACGACATCTACGCCCATTTGCTTGAACGGGAAGACGCATGAACGCCGTAAGCACAATCATCGGCAAGGAAATCCGCGACGGCCTGCGCAATCGCTGGGTCCTTGCCACATCGCTCCTCTTGGCCGCACTGGCGCTCGCGCTCGGCCTGTTGGGCAGCGCCCCCACCGGTGCAGTCAAGGTCGATCCGCTGACCGTCACGGTGGTCAGCCTGTCCAGCCTGTCCATCTTCCTGGTGCCGCTCATCGCGATGCTGCTGGCGTATGACGCCATCGTGGGCGAGGTCGACCGCGGCACCATGGCGCTGCTGCTCAGTTATCCGGTGTCGCGCTGGCAGGTCATCATGGGCAAGTTCATCGGGCACCTGGCCATCCTGGCCATCGCGACCGGTGCGGGGTATGGGTCGGCAGGGCTGGCTTTGCAATGGGTCTACGGGGGCATGGACGCCGGCGCGTGGCGGCCCTTCGCCATGCTGATCGGGGCCAGCGTCCTGCTGGGCGCCAGCTTTCTGGCAATGGGCTACCTCATCAGCACGCTGGTGCGGGAACGCGCCACCGCGGCGGGCATCGCGCTGGGCGTCTGGCTGTTCTTTGTCGTCATCTACGACATGGGCCTCCTGGGCGTGCTGGCCGCGGACCAGGGTCGCCACGTCACGCCGGGCATGCTCAATGCCCTGCTGCTGGCTAATCCGTCCGACGTCTACCGCCTGCTGAACCTGACCGGGTTCGAGAACATTTCCATGTATGCGGGCATGGCCGGCGTCAGCGACCAGGCCCACATGCCCGTGCCGCTGCTGGTGGCGGCGCAATTGCTGTGGATCGCGGTGCCGTTTCTGCTGGCCGCCTTCTGCTTTCGGAGGAAACAGCTATGACGCTGAAACGTTGGGCCGCAATGGCGGCCTTCTCGGCCATCGTGCTGGCGGTCTCGGCCTGCGGCGGCGACGAACCCGCCGCGCCGCCACCCGCGCCGCAGGCCGTCTCCGCCGACGCCGTCGGCCACTACTGCGGCATGATGCTGCTGGACCATGCAGGGCCGAAGGGCCAGATATTCGTGAAGGGCCGCGCCGCGCCGGTGTGGTTCTCGTCCATCAAGCAGGTCTTCGCCTACACGCTGCTGCCCGAAGAACCCAAGGGTCTGGCCGCCATCTACGTCAACGACATGGCGGCCGCCGGTCCCGATGGCGCGGTGGATCTGAAAGCATGGGTCGACGCACGGCAAGCCTTCTACGTCATCGACTCCAGCTTCATCGGCGGCATGGGCGCCGAAGACGCCATTCCGTTCTCGGATCAAACGCGCGCGCTCGCCTTCGCCCAGACCCACGGGGGGCGTGTCGTGCGTTTTGCCGACGTGCCCGAGGACTATGTGTTTGCGCAATAGCGCCAAGCCCTCCGACCTGCCTCATGAGCCCGCGCCAATCGCGCCTTAATCAGTCGATATCGCCATGAACCCTCCCGCCCGCCGCCGCTTCCTCGGCATCATCGCCGCGTCTTCCGCGCTGGCCCTCGCTCCCAGCTTCCTGCGCCGCGCGCACGCGGCCATCACGCCGACGCGTTGGCAAGGCGTGGCGCTAGGCGCGGACGCGGAATTGCGGCTGTACCTTCCCGACCGCCAGGCTGCCGAACAGCTCATCGAGCGGGCGTTGCAGGAACTGCGTCGCCTCGAGGGCGTGTTCAGCCTGTACCGCGACGACAGTGCGCTGTCGATCCTGAACCGCCAGGGGTTTCTGGTCGATCCCCCCTCCGACCTCGTCCGCCTGCTCAGCGAAAGCCGGCACTACGCGGACCTGACGGGAGGCCTCTTTGATCCGTCCGTGCAGCCGCTGTGGCGCGTGTACGCAGATCACTTCGCGCGGTCTGGCGCGTCCCAGGATGGTCCCGCGCCGGCAGACATCGCCCGGGCGCTGCGATGCGTGTCGTACCAGGACATCAAGATCGACCCGCAGCGCATCGACCTGCAGCCGGGCATGGCGCTGACGCTCAACGGCATCGCGCAGGGCTACATCACCGACCGCGTGACCGACCTATTTCGCAACGCCGGGCTCGAACGCGCGCTGGTCGACATGGGCGAGATACGCGGACTGGATGCGACGGCCAACGCAACGGGCTGGCGCGTCGGGCTGGCCGACCCCATGTCGCCGGACCAGATCCTGGCGCAGGTGCCGATCAGCAACCAGGCGCTTGCCACTTCCGGCGGCTACGGCACGCCGCTGGATGCCGCGGGACAGTATTCGCACCTGTTCGATCCGCACTCCGGTCGGGCGCGGCCGCTCTATCGCAGCGTGTCGGTCATGGCATCCACCGCCACAACTGCCGATGCCCTGTCCACGGCGTTCTCGAACATGCCGTTGGAACGCACCGCCGCGCTGGTGCGCAGCCTGGGTGTGCAGGCGTGGATGGTGTTGCCAGATGGACAGCTGGTAGCGCAGACCGGCGAAGCCTGATTGCGCGCCGCATGAAAAAACCGGCCGCCAGGGCCCGTTTGCTTTGACCATGAAAAACCGGCCTTCACGGCCGGTTTGCATTGACCACGAAAAACCGGCCTTCATGGCCGGTTTTTACTGCCCGCCGCGCCGATCAGGCCGCCGAGGGCGGGTTCAGCGTCGAGAGCATCTGCGTGAAGATCTTGGGGCTGGCGGCCAGGACGTTGCCGCTGTCCATCCAGCCTTGTTCGCCGTCGAAGTCAGCGACCAGACCGCCCGCTTCCAGCACCATCAGGCTGCCCGCCGCCACATCCCACGGCTTCAGGCCTACGCCGCAGAACCCATCCAGGCGGCCGGTGGCCACGTAGGCGAGATCCAGCACGGTCGAGCCCAGGCGGCGCACGCCGGTGGCGCCTTCGGCCATCTGGCGGAACCGCTGCGAGCCTTGTTCGGGATCGCCGGCGTTGGGCCAGTGCGCGCCCAGCAGCGCGTCGTGGTAGCGGGTGCGGCCCGAGACGCGCACGCGGCGGTCGTTCAGGAACGTGCCGCTGCCACGGCTGGCGGTGAAGAGTTCGTTGCGCGAGGGATCATAGATGACCGCTTGCGTGACCTGGCCGCGCTGCGTCAGCGCGATCGACACGGCATAGTTGGGCAGGCCGTGGATGAAGTTCGTGGTGCCGTCCAGCGGGTCGATGATCCACTGGAATTCCGCCTGGTCCGGACCCTGCAGACCGAACTCCTCGCCCAGGACGGCGTGGTCAGGGTAGGCAGCGCGCAGCGTTTCGACGATGGACTCTTCGGCGGCCCGATCGACTTCCGTGACATAATCGCGCGGCCCCTTGCGAGCCACGCTGAGTCGTTCCAAATCCATGCTGGCACGGTTGATAATGGTGCCGGCACGCCGGGCCGCCTTGATGGCGATGTTGAGCATCGGGTGCATAAAATTCCGTACGTATGCGATGAGTTGGCTTGATGATAGGCCGCTTGCCGCCCCCCGGCACGCCGTCGCCCCCGCGGGGAAATCGACTCAAAAAACCAGGAAGGCACGAAGCCAAACGTGCCATTTTAAATGACTCAAGCATTTTCACGTGTTCGCTTCGTAATGGTGAACCCCAGCCACCCCGGAAACGTCGGTTCCGCGGCCCGTGCGATCAAGACGATGGGCTTCTCGGAACTGGTTCTGGTGGACCCCAAATTCGCGGATGTAACAAGCCAGCCGGAGGCCGTGGCGCTGGCCAGCGGCGCGCTGGACGTGCTTGAGAACGCCCGCATCTATCCGTCGCTGGAAGAAGCCCTGGCGCCCGTCACGCTGGCATTCGCGCTAACCGCGCGGGTGCGCGACCTGGGTCCCCCGCCCTGCGACATCCGGCAGGCAGCCGACCTGGCCTGCGCCCACCTGGCGGACACGGCCGAGGGCGTGACCGCCGTTGTGCTGGGCACTGAGCGCGCCGGTCTGACGAACGCGCAGATCGCGCTGTGCCACCGCATCTGCCACATCCCTGCCAATCCCGAGTACAGCTCGCTGAACGTCGCCCAGGCGCTGCAATTGGCCGCCTGGGAGTTGCGTTATGCGCTGCTGGTGGACCAGGGCGCCGAACTCCTGCCGCGTTCCACCGCGCAGGAGCCTTCGCGTGGCGCGGAGCCGGCTTCCAGCGAGGCGGTCCAGGCGTTTCTGGCGCACTGGGAGGAAGCGCTGGTCGGCGTACAGTTCCTCGACCCGGCCCATCCCAAGAAATTGATGCCGCGCATGCGCCATCTGTACTCCCGCCTGGCGCTGACCCGCGACGAGGTCGACATGATGCGCGGGGTCTGCACGGCGATGCTGAACGCTGCCAAGAAGAAATAGCGGGTCCGAAGAACCGGCTGGATTCGCCCTTGGCGGGCAACGCACGAAAAAGGGACGGTCCATGACCGTCCCTTTTTACTGTGCCAACTGCCGGCGTGTAACCGGCAGGGACGCCGATCAGTCCACCGTGGCGCCCGAGGCCTTGATCACGGGTGCCCAGCCTTCGACTTCCGACTTGATGAATTGGCCGAATTCGGCCGGCGTGGTCTTCACGCCCACGGCGCCCAGCTTTTCAAAGCTGGTCTGCACGGAAGGCTTGTCCAGCGCCTGCTGCATGGCGGCGTTGAGCTTGTTGATGACTTCCGGCGGCGTGCCGGCCGGGGCCAGCAGGCCGAACCACGACGACACGTCGAAGTCCGTGAAGCCCGATTCCTTCATGGTCGGCAGATCCGGCGCGCTCTTGGAGCGGTCGGCGGTGGTCACGGCCAGCGCCTTCAGCTTGCCCGATTGCGCGTGCGGCCAGGCCGACGGCATGTTGTCGAACATGAACTGCACCTGGCCGCCGATCAGGTCGGTCATGGCCGGGGCGCTGCCCTTGTACGGCACGTGCAGCACGTCGATGCCCGCCTTCATCTTGAAGAGCTCACCTGCCATATGGATGGAGGTGCCGCTGCCGGACGAGGCGAAAGCCAGCTTGCCCGGGTTCTTCTTGGCGTAGTCGACCAGCTCTTGCACGGACTTGACCGGCACCTGGGGATTGACCACCAGGATGTTCGGGACCTTGGCGCCCAGGGCGACCGGAGCAAAGTCCTTCGTCAGGTCGAACGAAACGTTCTTGTACAGGGTCTGGTTGATCGCGCTGGTCACTGCGACGAACAGCAGCGTGTAGCCGTCCGGCGTGGCGCGCTGGACCTGGTCAGTCGCGATGTTGCTGCCGGCGCCCGGCTTGTTTTCAACCACGAAGGACTGGCCGAGCGACTCGGTCAGTTCCTTGGCCATGATGCGGGCGATCACGTCGGTGGTGCCGCCGGCCGAGAAACCGACCACGATGCGGACGGGCTTGTCGGGATAGGCGGCGTGGGCGGAACCCATTGCAAATGCGCTTGCGGCGGTGGCCAGAAGGGTGGCGGCCAAACGCCGCATGCCAGGCTTGTGACCTGTAGTCATAGTGTCTCCGTGCAGGTACTGTCCATTAGATGGACGATTTGAATTATTGGATGAACGCATTCTGCGCTATACATGCGCTGGCCATCAAGGTAGAGTCCACCCTACGGACGATGGTTTTCCCTCGTCCGTACGTTGATAACCCTTAGTTTTCAGAGATCTGCATGCAAGACAGCGATGCCGCGGCCGCCGGCCCACGTACTCTGCGACGCGGCCTCGCCGTTCTGGCCGCCCTGCGCGACCAGGGACCGGACGGCCTGAGCGTGACCGATATCGCCCGGTTGACCGGCATACAGCGGCCCACTATCTACCGACTGCTGGCCGCCCTGCTCGACGCGGGCCTCGTGCTGCCGGTCGCGGGCACCAAGAAGTACCGTGCCCAGCTTGCCGTCGATCCGGACACGCGTTCCCGCGATCCGCGGGTGCGCCAACTGCTCCCCGTGCTGCGCCGCCTGGCCGACCGCACCGGCGACGCCGTGTTCCTGGTGGTGCGCGAGGAAGACGATTCGATCAGCCTGCATCGCGAAATCGGCAGCTATCCCGTGCAAATCCTTGCCACCTATGCGGGCAAGCGCCAGCCGCTGGGTGTGGGATCGGGCGGGATGGCGCTGCTGGCTGCCCTGCCCGACGACATCGCGCGCGGCATCGTGGAACGTAATTCGGGCAGGCTGGACGAGTACGGCGGCATGACGCCCCAGGAAATGTTCCGCCTCATCGAAAACACGCGCGCGCGCGGTTATTCGGTGGTGGGCAACCACGCGGTGCGTGGCGCGCTGGGCGTGGGTTGCGCGCTGCTGGACGCGCAGGGCGCGCCTCTGCTGGCCGTCAGCGTCACCGCCATCATCGACCGCATGCCCGCGCAGCGACAGCGCGAGATCGCGGGCTGGATCAAGACGGAACTGGCGCGGCTTGCGATGCCGGCCTGATTGGCAAGGTGCCGGGGCGCGGCTGAGTCGTGGTCACGCATCCAGGCCGTTAAGCCGGGAAGCCGAAGGATCGAGAAGCGGTCATGCCGTCACGCCTTGCTGGTGCACGCCATCTCGCCGCCACATAAAAATGGGCGCCTCCTACGAGGCGCCCATTTTCATGGCTGACGAAACAAGACCCGCAATCAGGTAGCAGCTGCGCCCGTCTTGGGGTTCTGGATCTCGCGCAGCGGGATCGGGGCCTGGAAACCGGCCTCTTCGAGCGAGCGGCGGATCTCCTGGTACAGGCTCCAGCGCAGCTCCCAATACTTGCTCGACTCGGCCCACACGCGCACGTTCACCGTGACGCCGTTTTCCTTGTAGTCGAACACCTTCACCTGCGGGGCCGGGTCCTTCAACGCATCGGGACGCGCGTCCACGATCTGTTGCAGTTTGGCGACCACCGCATCCAGGTCATCGCCATAGCGAACCGGCACCGGGATGTCCAGGCGGCGCGTCTTGTTGCGGCTGTAGTTGGTGATCGTGGCGTTCCAGACCGTGCTGTTGGGCAGTGTCATGTGGATGCCGTCACCCTGCACGAGGCGCGTCAGAAACAGGCCCACTTCCTCGACCGTGCCATCCGCGCCAGAGCTTAGCGCGATGTACTCGCCGGCGCGGATCGGACGCAGGATCAGCAGCATGATGCCGGCAGCAATGTTCTGCAGCGTGCCCTGCAAGGCCAGACCGACGGCAAGACCCGCGGCGCCCAGCACGGCGATCAGACTGGCCGTCTGCACGCCAAAGCGCGCCAGCACCGCGATCACCGTAAAGATGCGCACCGCCCACATCACGGTCGTGGAGAACATGGGCACGATCGTGGGATCGATCTTCGGCGACCGCGTAGCGGCCCGGCGAACCCAGTTGCCCAGCAACGACGACACCCACCAGCCAATACCGAGAATGAGCAAGGCGACGAGCAGATTGATGCCCATATCCATCAGCCTCGGGGCCCAGATATAGAACTCTTTTACGGCCTCATCCATGGAACCTCCTGCGAAAAAAATCGACGGCAGAATGTATCAGAAGCGGCTGGCACAAAGCGGCGCAGCGCCCGACGGGAGTGTCAGGCTTTGTAAAGCGGAGCAGCGCGTGCCGCCGCAGCGTACGGCGTAAGACTGATTCCGGTGTCTGACACCCGAATCGGTCAGACATGCAGCATAGGTCTTGCCGCGCCGGCAGGCAAAGCGGCGTTACGCCGGCACGATGCGGAAATGGTTGTCCCAGGACATGTCACGCGATGGCGGCAGGACCGGCCTTTCCTTGCCTGGCGCGTCAACGCGGATCATCGCGCCCAATCCGCTACTGATCAGAAAGCCCCCTTGCACGGCAGGCGCGACGCCGCAGCCGTCGGCGAGTGCAGTGACGCCCAGGCATTTGCCGCTGGCGGCCTCCCAGTAGATCACCTGCCCGCCAACCGGGCTTGACGTGGCCACAATGCCACCGGCGGCGTCGACCGTGACGGAGCCGACGTAGTTGCGCATGTTGCGCAGCGTCTCGGCCGGGCCGTCGAACAGTTCCAGCGCCGCGCCGCGGCGATGGCGGCCGACCAGCGCGGGACGATCGGCGGCCGGGCCCATGTATTGGCAACCGAACCACACCGCGCCATCGACCGCCAGGGCCAGGTGCCGGATCGACAGCCGGTGCAGCGCCGGCGCAAGCTCCACCTTCTCCAGCAGTTGCCCCGAGGCCGCGTCGATATACGCGAGCGACGGCCGCATGGTGTCCAGGTTCAGTTCCAGCTTGCCGTAGTCAGGGTGCGTCAGGATGCCGCCGTTGGCCACGCACAGCGTCTTGCCGTCGGGCATCAACACGACCTCGTGCGGTCCGATGCCCCCGGAATCGAACTCCCCCACGCGCCGGTAGCCGCCGCCGGGGGTGGCGTCGTACAGACCCAGCACGCCGCGTCCGCCTTCGAAGTCGTTTTCCGTGGCGGCCAGCAGGCGGCCGCCTTGCACGAAGGCGCCGTGACCGAAAAAATGCCGGTCATCGGGCAGCGGCAAGGCCGCGGGCTCGCCGCCTTCCAGCGAAAAGCCCAGCGCAAAAAAGCCGGGTTGGCGGCCGAACACCACGGCGCGCTGCGCGGTGGCGTCGATCGCAAAGCTGTGGCCGCGCGCGGGCATGGGGATCGTGAGGCGATCGCGGCCCGTCCCGTCCAGCACCACGGCTTCATCGCGGCCGCCGCGCTTGCGCGCGGTCAGGTACAGCTGCCCGCCATCGGCCGGCAGCGCGGCGCGCGCCGCAGAAGGCGACAGGCCCAGCGCCGCGGCCAGCGCCAGGAAGCGGCGCCGGTCAATCTCCATCGAGCGCGTTGAAGCCGATGGTGACGCCCAGAGCAGGCGCCAGGTTCTCGTCAACGATGGCCTTCGCGTTCTTGAGCGTCAGAGACGCCAGGACCAGCAGGCGGCGCCCTTCCTCGCCCGCCAGCGCCTGGTCCAGCGGCGCCGGCACCGCACGCAGCGTCTCTGCGGCGCTGGACAATTCGCCGCGCACCGACGCATCCATCCATTCCTCGCCCGCGGGCAAGGGATAGCCGCCCGCCACATAGAACGCCTTCAGCGCATCCAGGTTGGCCGCCAGCAGGCGCATCGACAGGCCGCTGCGCCAGAACGCCGCGCGCTTCGGACGGGCGGCCTGCGGCGAATCGCCCAGCACCGGCTCGATCTTCACGTCGCGCGCGAACTGCAGGCCGGTGGACAGGGCCTTCATGGCTTCGGCGGCAACTTCCTGCGAACTGCGATAGAGGTCATTGCCCGGTTGGGGCTTGGCAAACTGCCGCCCGAATTCGCCCTGCGCATCCCAGGCCTCGCCCAGGTCGCGCGAGATCGTGGCGACATTGGCGGATACGGCCGTGGCGTAGCCGCAGGCATACGCAAAGCTGGGCTCGCCGGTCTGCTTGAGCAGGTCGGGCTCGCCGTACAGCACGTACTCAAGCGCGGGCAGGCCCTGCACCGCGACGCTGCGGCCAGCCAGCGCGCCGGGCTTGAGCAGCGCGTCATCCTTGGCCGCGATCAGCGTCTGCACCTGGCGGGGCATCACGCCGCGCGTGTCGGGCCAGAAGGCCAGGCGTTCAAAGCGGTTGGCCTGCACCAGCGGGCCGAAGCGCAGGATCTCGACGCCCGACCATGCGTGCGCCAGCGTCTTGAACGCATCGCCGACGCGCCCGGCGCCGGCCGCATCGGGCTTGGCGCACCAGCCGCCCAGCGCGCTTTCCAGCGCGGCAGCGGCGTCCGTCATCTTCGCAACCGCCGGCCGGGCGTAGTCGCGCGCCAGGCGTTCGCCCAGGTCGGCGGGCAGCGCGGCCTGTGCCGCAACCACGGCAATCGGCGCCGTCAGCATCAATGCCGCAGCCGCAGCGCGCATGAACAAATGGCGGGCCATCACAGGGACTCCAGGAAGCGGATCAGGTCCGCGCGTTCTTCGGGCGTCATGTCGACGACGCGGTCGCGCGCGGGCTTGGCGGCGCCGCCATGCCACAGCACGGCTTCCAGCAGCGTGCGGGCGCGCCCGTCGTGCAGCCAGGTCGCATTGGGATTGACGGTCTTGGTCAGGCCAATGCCCCACAACGGCGGGGTGCGCCATTCGCGGCCGGTGGCCATGCCGTCGCTCACGCCGTCGGCCAGGTCGTCGCCCATGTCGTGCACCAGCATGTCGGTGTACGGCCAGATCAGCTGGAAACGGTGTTCCGGCTGCTTGGCGTTGCGGCTGGTCACGTACTTGGGCACGTGGCAGGCCACGCAATTGGCTTCGTAGAACAGCTTCTTGCCCGCCAGCACGCGCGCGTCATCCGCATCGCGCCGCATGGGCACGGCGAGGTTGGTCGAATAGATGGTGACGAAGTCCATCAGCTTGCCCGGCACTTCCTCTGGCCCAAAGCGCGGCTGCGCGCCGTGCGGCATGTCCAGGCATTTCGTCTGCGCAGGCGTGCATTCGCCGGAATGCTTGGGGAACAGCGGCGTGGACAGGCCCATGTCGTTGGAGAACGCGGCAGCGCTCTGCTGCTCGACCGTCGGCTGGCCTGCCTTCAGGTTGAAGCGGCCCAGCACGCGCGCGCCGGTGCGCGCATCGGTGACCCAGTTGGCCTTGCCGACGATGCCGTCGCGCTTGTCCGCGCCGACGTTCGCCAGGATGTCCGACTCGTGGATCGATTCCAGCAGGCCCAGTCCGATCATCGGCGGCGCCAGCCGCGGCGAGATCTGCGTGTCCGCACGCATCGGCCCGTAACCCAGGTTCTCGATGCGATACGTGGGCTTCATCAGCGTGGCGGTCTCGCCGCCGCGCAGCGCCACGGGCACGGCTTCGTATTCAATTTCCATGCGGCCTTCGGCCGGCAGGCCCGCGACCGCGAAATTCTGCAACTGCACGCCGTAGACGGGTTCGGGCAAGGCCGCAATCTCGTCGGCGCCCAGCTTGGGATGCCCGCGATCGGCGCCTTCCGGCACGGCCAGGCGCAGCAGCAGCGCGACGGCATCCGTGCGTTCAAGCGGATCGAAGCCCGGCACCGTGCCGCGGCCGTCCTTGGTGTGACAGGCCTGACAGGAGCGCGCGTTGAACAGCGGACCCAGGCCGTCGGACGCCTGCGTGGACGAAGGCGCGGACACCCAATCCTTGCGGAACAGGCCGTTGCCGACGATGAACTCCTGGCGGCCTTCAAAGCTCATGTTGGCCGACGGTTGCGAAAAGATGTCGGCGTTGATGAGCTTGTTGGTCGTCGTGGCGCCGGCCTGCATGGTCTCGAAGGATTCGACCTTCGAAAAATCGCTGGTGGGCGCCGTGATGGCGGTGACGCGTTTCTGGTCTTCGGGCGTCAGATCGTCACGCCCGCCGGGAGCGGCGGGCGCGGCGGCGGCGACGGCATGAACCGACGCCGCCAGTACGGCGGCTAATGCGAGTTTCACTTGAATACGGCGTCAGGTTTATCCAGGCTGTCGGACCCTTCGATGGCGACCTTGCCCAGGTCCAGCAGCGCGATCACGCGTTCCAGGCTGCGCGTTTGCGCGACGAGGCTGTCGATGGCAGCCTGCACCACCGCGTTGCCCTCCTTGTTGCCTTCCGCGATCATCTGGTCATAGGTCTCGACCGTCTCGGCGCGCGTCTTCATGGCCTGCATGGCGGCGACGGTGGCGTCCAGCTTGGCGCGCACTTCGGCGTCCAGCTTGGAATCCTTGGCCTTGACCAGTTCGGACAGGCTGGCGCCGGTCACCTTCTTGCCATCGATGCGCGTGTACGAACCCAGATAGACGTTGCGGATGCCGATCTGGTCGTAATAGTGCGAATTGTGTGTGTTGTCCGAGAAGCAATCGTGCTCTTCCTCGGGATCGTGCAGCATCAGGCCCAGCTTCATGCGTTCGCCCGCCAGTTCGCCGTACGACAGGCTGCCCAGCCCGGTCAGCATGGCGATGAGGCCGGCCTTCGGATCCTCTTCGACCGCCTTGCGCGCCGCGCCGTCCTTCTTCCAGTTGCCCACCATTTCTTCGAGATCAGTCACCAGCAAATCCGTCACCGCCTTCAAAAACTCAATGCGGCGTTCGCAATTGCCGCCGGTGCACTGTTTCGGATCGAAATCCGTATGCGGGCGATTGCCCGAGTGACGCTCCTGCGGCGTGCCCTTGCGGTCCGCGGGCGCGGCGCCGGTGCCGTTCAGGTCCTGGCCCCACAGCAGGAACTCGATCGCGTGATAGCCCGTGGCCACGTTGGCCTCGTTGCCGTCGGCCTCGTGCAGCACGTCGGACAGCAGCTCGGGCGTGATCTTGCTGACGTCGACCGTCTTGCCGCCCACCGAGATCTTGGAATTGGCGATGACGTTCACGGCGTAGAACGCGTTCTGGTCGTTTTCCGTGCCGTAGGAGGCGTCGACGTAGTCGATCAGGCCTTCATCCAGCGGCCAGGCGTTCACGCGGCCTTCCCAGTCGTCGACGATGGGGTTGCCGAAGCGGTAGGCCTCGGTCTGCTGATACGGCACGCGCGCCACGATCCATGCCTCGCGCGCGGCCTTCAAGGTTTCCGCGCTGGGCTTGGCGACCAGCGCGTCGATGGCGTCGCGCAGCTTCTTGGCGGCCGTCAGCGAATCCTCGTAGCCGGCCAGCGCCAGGTCGGAGTACGTGGCGACCACGGCCTTGGGTTCGACGGCGGCCTGCGCCACTCCGCCATACACCGCGGCGGCCAGCACCGCACCCAAAAGCAACTTGCGCATCGTCTTTCTCCCGTAATTCGGACGGCCCGCCCCCGCGGCGGCCCGTTCCGGCTTGAATTTTGTGGATGCGAGTGTAAACAATTTTCGTTTGATATTCAGGCGTTGTTCAGATAGCTGACATATTTTTGAACGGAAAAAGTATGCTCCGGCAGGTCACCCGGGGCCCCGCCGGCCTCGTTTTCTTCAGCCTGGAAATCGCCTCATGGAACTGCGCCAACTCCGTTACTTCGTCCGCGTCGCCGAGCTGGGCAGCATCGGCCGCGCCGCGCGCGACCTCGGGGTGGTCGCGTCGGCGCTCAGCCAGCAGATCAGCCGGTTGGAGAGCGAGCTGGCGACGCGGCTGCTGACGCGCAGCCCCACCGGCGTGACCACCACGCCGGCCGGCGCCGCTTTCCTGCGCCAGGCCCAACTGACCCTGCGCCACGCGGAAAGCGCCGTGGCGGCCGCGCGCGAGGCGCGATTGGCCGGCACCGTCAGCGTCGGCTTTGCGCCCACCACTGCGTCGCTGCTGGCCCGCCCGTTCTACGCCGCCATGACCGAGCGCTATCCCAACGTGCGCCTGCATCTGGTCGAGGGGCTTTCGGGCAATCTGGGCGACCTGCTCAACGCCCGCCGGCTGGACCTGGCCGTGCTGTTCCAGAACGACACCGCGCAAGGCCGCAGCGTGGTGCCCGTGCTCGACGAGCGTCTGTTCCTGCTGGCGCCGCGCGGCATGGTGGAGCGACCCGATGGCGAGCCAGTCCGTATGACCGATCTGGCCGGATTGCCGCTGGCCGTCACCAGCAAGGCGCATGGGCTGCGCGCCTGGGTCGAAGCGGCCTTCGAGCGGGCCGGCATCGAACCCTGGATCGGCGTCGAGGTCGACGGCCTGACGACGCTGATGGACCTGGTGCAGGCCCATCCGATCGCGACCATCCAGCCCGGCGCGGCCGTGGCCCGCGTCGAGACCGGCCTGCTCAGCATGCATCCCATCGATGATCCGTATCTGTTCCGCCGCAACCACATCTACTGCATCAGTGACGACGAGCTGTCGCCCGCCGCGCTGGCCGCGCGCGTGGTGCTGCTGGACGCCATGCGCGGGCTGGTCCGGCACGGCGGCTGGCCGGGGGCAACCCTTCTGGATTCGTGATGCCCCCATAGCCTCGGGATGCCTAGGCGGTTGGATTTTCTGAAGATAAATTGATCCACATCAAGTCGCAGCGCGGTGCATGCGACGATCAACCTTCACGAAATCCGATGACCACTTCCCCCTCTCGTCCCGGCCGGCTGGGCATTTCCTCCATGCGGGCGCACTGCTCCGAAGCGGAATGGCAGGCCCGGGTGGACCTTGCCGCCTGTTATCGCCTGGTCGAGCTCTACGGCATGGCCGACATGATGGCCAACCATATCTCGTCCCGCGTGCCCGGCGAGGACAACGCCTTCCTCATCAACCCCTACGGGATGATGTACGAGGAGATCACCGCGTCCAGCCTCATCAAGGTCGACGTGGACGGCACCATTCTGTCCAAGCCCGATTTCGGCGATCTGGACTACGGCATCAACAAGGCCGGCTACGTGATCCACAGCGCGGTCCACGCCCACCGGCACGAGGTGGACTGCGTCATCCACACGCACAGCTGGGCATCGATGGCCGTGTCGTCGCTGGAGTGCGGCCTGCTGCCGCTGACGCAAACGGCCATGCGCTTCCTGAAGATCGGTTATCACGACTACCAGGGCGTGGTGCTGGGCACCGAGGAACAGGCGTCGCTGCTCGAGGACCTGGGCCAGCGCGAGGCGCTGATCCTGCGCAATCACGGCGCGCTGACCGTGGGACGCACCGTGGGCGAGGCCTTCAACTGGATGCACCGCCTGGAACTGGCCTGCCGCTCGCAGTTGGCGGCGATGGCGACGGGCGCCCCGCTGCAAGCCGTGCCGCCGCCCGTCCTGGAGGCCACCTGGAACAACTACCAGCCCGGCACGCGCCGCCCGTATGGCGTCATGGAGTGGCCCGCGCTGCTGCGCAAGCTGGACCGCATCGACCCTGGCTACCGGGACTGAGCCCGCGCCCGGAATCCCCCTGAACATTTCCAGCGCCGGCCGGCGTGGCGGCACGGCGCGATATCCCACACGACAACGACCACGCGAGGAGACATTCATGAACACTGCCCAAGCCCTGCTGGCTTGCGCGGCGCTGGCGGGCGCCTGTATCGCGCCCGCCAGCGCCGCCGGCTACCCCGACAAGCCGGTCAAGGTCATCGTGGCGTTCTCGCCCGGCGGCACCACCGACACGCTTACGCGCAGCGTGACGAACACGCTGACGCAGAAGCTGGGCCAGCCCTTCGTCGTGGAAAACAAGCCCGGCGCGGGCGGCAACATCGGCACCGAATACGTGGTGCGCGCCGCGCCCGACGGGCACACGCTGATCGTGAACTCGGTCGGCCCCATCGCCGTCAATCCCACGCTGAACAAGCTGAACTACGACCCGCTGACCGACCTGGTCCCGATGGTGCAGATCGCCACGGTGCCCAACGTGCTGGTCGTGCCGCCCTCCTCGCCCGCCAAGGACATCCAGGGCTTCCTGAAATACGTCAAGGGCGCGCGAGAGCTGAACTACAGTTCGACCGGCGTGGGCACGTCTTCGCACCTGTCCAGCTACATGCTGATGGACGAGCTGAAGGTGAACGCCACGCACGTGCCCTACAAGGGCGCGGACGCGGTCAACGATCTGCTGGCCGGCCGCATCGACTTCATGTTCGCCACCATTCCGTCCGTGATCGGCCACATCCGTTCGGGCAAGCTGCGCGCGCTGGCGGTCAGCACGTTGCAGCGGTCCGCCACCCTGCCCGAACTGCCGACCATCGCCGAATCGGGGTATCCAGGCTTTGACGCCGGCTCGTGGTTTGGTTTCTTTGCGCCCAAGGGCACGCCGCAGCAGGTGGTGGAATTGGTCAACCGCGAAGTAAACGCCTCGTTGCCCGCACTGAACGAACAGATGATTCGCGAAGGCGCCGAGCCTGTCGGCGGCACGCCAGCGCAATTCGCCACGTTCATCAAGGGCGAGCACGACAAGTGGGCCGTGCTGGTACGCAAGTTCGACCCGCAGGCGCATTGACGCTCGGTTAATGGGCTGATCCCATACCCGGGGCCACGACGGCGGCCGTGAACTGATCCGAGGCGCGGCACGCCAGTTCCGCCACCAGCCGGATCGCGTCTGAGCCGCCGCTTTCCAGATAGCTCACCACCAATAGCTGCGGCGGCACCGGCAGATCGGTGCGGATGACCTGGATCTCGCCGCGCGCAACGTACTCGTACATGGGCGGCAACGGCACGAGCGCACGGCCGAAGCCGCTGCGCACCAGCCGCGCCAGCGCCGAGATCGAACTGACGAAATGCACCTTGCCCTGCGGCATGCCGACCTCGCGGTACAGCGCCTTCAGCGCCTCGTGCGGCTGCGATCCCGGGCTCATCGTCAGCACCGGCTCGCCGAGCAGATCGTGCGCCGTCATCGTCTCCTCGCTGCCTGGCGGCCCAACCCAGCCCAGCTCCATCGGCAGACAGGGCATGCTGATGATGCCCGTGTCGTTCAGCACGTCGGTCTGGAACGCGATATCCAGCGTGCCTTCGCGCAACCCGCGATGCAGGGCGCGCACCGTCTCGGACGTCAGCTGGACCTCGATGCCGGGATACGTGGACCGCAGGTTCGTCAGAAAGCCGATCAGCCACGTATGCACCACGGTCTCGATGGCGCCGATCCGCACCAGACCGGCGACCTCGTCGCCGCGCTTGCCCAGCGACAGGATCTGCTGGCGGATCTCGAGCAGGCGCTCGCCGTAATCCAGCAGCCGCGTACCGACCGCCGTGAGCTTCAGTTCCTTGGCGTCACGTTCGAACAGGCGCGCGCCGATGTCCTCTTCCAGCGATGCGATGCGGTTGGCCACGGCCGCCTGCGTGATATGCAGGCGGTCGCTCGCGGCGCGAAAACTTCCCAGCCGCGCGGACCACAGAAAGGCTTCGACAAAACGCGTGTTCATGCGCCGATGCTACTGCCAACGCAGCAGCTGCGGCGCGTCATTGCCGGCGAGCGGACACGGCGAGAGGACACGTTATGTCCCCTTATGTGGTGCGCCCCGCACCAACTTGGTTCACGCCGGGCACCAGCCTGAGGCGGCGTGACCCGGCGTCATGGGAGAAGCCGCCCCGCGCAAAACCTGGCACGGCTATTGCTTGATGACTGGTATGCAAGCTTGTCTACAAGCGCCCCCAATCAAGCCGCCCAGGAGCCTTACATGATCCATCGCAATGCACCCTACGCCTTCAACGCCACCCGCCGCCGCCTGATCCAGGGCGCCGCCATGGGCGCGGCGACGCTCGCCGCCCCGGCGCTGGTGCGCGCGCAATCGGGTCCGGTCATCCGCATCGGCTTCTGGCCCGTGGCCGCTGGCCTGCCGTTCTACGCCGCGATCGAGAAAGGCTATTTCAAGGAAGCCGGCCTGAACGTCGAAGCGCTTAAGTTCGCGGGCGCGCAGCAGGTCATGGAAGCCATGCTTGCGGGCCGCGCCGATGGCAGCGCCAACGGCACGGGCTCGGCCAACCTGGCCATCGGCGAGATCGCTTCGCCTGGCCTGTTCAAGATTTTTGCGTCCAATCCCAGCAACGCCAAGAACGTGCTGGATGAGTTCATCGTCGCAAAAGACAGTCCCATCAAATCCATCGCAGACCTCAAGGGGAAAAAGGTCGGTTCTGGTCCCGGCATCCAGAATTCCACGCTGGCCAAAGCAGTCCTGGAGCGCGCCGGCGCAACGGGGGCAACCGTGGTCGAGTTGGCGATCAGCCAGCACGTCGCCGCGGTTGCCGCCGGCCAGTTGGATGCGTGCTACACGCTGGAACCCACGGGCACGGTGGGCCGCCTGAACGGCACGACCCGCGTCCTGGAGACCGGCGTCATCGCCAAATACGTCCTGGGCGATCCGATGGCGCCGTGGTTCGGCGGTTCGGCTTCGCTGACCACCGCCTTCCTGAAGAAGCATCCCGAGGAAAGCAAGAAATTCATCGCCGCGTATGCGCGCGGCATTGAACTGATCCGCACCAAGCCTGAAGAGGCGCGCCCCTTCCTGAAGGGCTACACCGCCATCGAAGGCCCGATGACCGAGGAAGTGCCGTTGGCCGCCTACACGCTGCACAACGAGTTCACGCCCAGCGACGTGCAGTACTTCCAGAAGTTCTTCGACCTGTTCACCGACAAGGGCGTCTTCGCGCAGAAGGTCGACGTCTCGACCATGCTCTACAAGGGTTGATCCATGACCGCAACCACGGCTACGGGCGCCACGCCCGCCCCCTCCCAGGCCTCTGCCCCCGCGCCGGCGAAGACGCAGCCCGCCAAGGCGCAACCGGCCATGTCCAAGCCGCCGCGCAAGTTCGACACCTCGCGCCTGCTGCCGCTGATCGGCCCGCTCGCGCTCTTTGTGGTGTGGGACCTGGTGGTCCGCCTGCAGCTTGTCAGTCCGGTTTTGCTGCCCACGCCCAGCGCGACCATCGTGGCGCTGGTCAAGGGCATGGCGGGCGGCCCGCTGCTGGCTGACTTTCTGTCGTCGCTGAACCGCACCGTTCAGGCCTTCCTGATGGCCGGCGTGATCGGCGTGCCGCTGGGCGTGCTGCTCGGCAGCAATGAAAAGGCCTACCGCAGCGTCGAGTTCCTGGTGGACTTCTTCCGGTCCACGCCGTCCTCCGCGCTGATCCCGCTGTTCCTGATGATCTTCGGCGTGACCGACATGAACAAGATCGCCATCGCCGCCTTCGCGGCCGTGCTGGTGATCCTGTTCAACAGCGCGTACGGCGTCATCAACGCCCGCAAGCAGCGCGTGATGGCGGCGCGCGTGATGGGCGCGTCGCGCTGGCAGATCTTCAAGGACGTGCTGATCTGGGAAAGCCTGCAGCCCACGTTTGTCGGCCTGCGCAGCGGCGTGTCGATGGCGCTGGTCATCGTGATCGTGGCCGAGATGTTCATCGGTTCGGACAGCGGCCTGGGCAATCGCATCATCAATGCGCAGCAGGTGCTGAACGTGCGCGAAATGTACGCCGCGATCCTGGCGGCCGGCGCGCTCGGCTATGTGCTCAACATTCTCTTTCTCGTGCTGGAAAAGCGCGTGGTTCATTGGAGCGGCCGATAAATGTCTACCGTCATCAACCCCGTCATCGCCCCCGCGCCAGCCGCCGCGCCCTTCCAGCCCGGCCCGCTGGGCACGCACATCACCATCCGCGGCCTGACCAAGTATTTCGCCGGCTGGCCGCTCTATGAAGACTTCAACCTCGACATCCCCAAGGGCAAGATCGTCTCGGTCTTCGGTCCCAACGGCTGCGGCAAGTCCACGCTGATCAACATGATCGCCGGCCTGATCCCCATCGATTCGGGCGAGATCCTGTTTGACGGCAAGTCGCTGGCGCAGACCAAGATCGGCTACGTGTTCCAGAACTACCGCGAAGCCATGTTTCCGTGGCTGCGCACCATCGACAACATTGCCTACCCGCTGCGCCTGGAAGGCCGCAGCAAGGCCCAGGTCGATGCGCGGGTCGAGGAACTGGTGGCGTCGTTCGACGTGAAGTTCGACCTGAACCGCTATCCGTACGAGCTGTCGGGCGGACAGCAGCAGACCGCGTCCATCATGCGCGCGCTGGCCCCCGGACCGGAGGTGCTGTTCCTGGACGAACCGTTTTCCGCGCTGGATTTCGAGATGACGCTGTTCATCCGGGAAAAGCTGCAGGAAGTCTTCCTGCAGACCGGCACGACCATGCTGCTTGTCTCGCATGACCTGGAGGAAGCGGTGTACCTGGCGGATCAGGTGCTGCTCTTGACCAAGCGCCCCACGCGCGTCGCGGAGATCCTGGACTACACGGACGCGCGCCCTCGCACGGTCGAGACGCTGTCCGAGCCAAGCTTCATCCAGATGAAGAAACTGAGCCTGGAAATCTTCCAGCGCGAAGTGCGCAAGTGATTCCACGCTATTAATCCCAAGCCAATACCGGGAGCATTCGCCATGACACAGGAAACCATCGACCAATACGTGCGCAGCGCGCTGGCGCTGTCGGGATATGCATTGCGCGAGTCCGCCGCCGAGCAGGTCGTGCAGCAGTTCTCGCGCATCCACGACATCGCGTCGACCTTCGCCGACGAGCCGCTGCCCGTGGAACTGGAATCCGCTTCGGTGTTCCGTCCGTGACCGGCCCCGCTCACGACATCGCCCGCCAGGTCCGCAGCGGCGAACGCAGCGCCGCCGCCGTGCTGGACGCCACGCTTGCCCGCGTGCGCGAGCGCGATCCCCGCTACAACTGCTTCACGGCCGTCACGGAAAGCCGCGCGCGGCAGGAAGCCCTGGCCATCGACGCGCGCCGCGCACGCGGCGAAACGCTGCCGCCCTTGGCGGGCGTGCCGTACGCCGTGAAGAATCTCTTCGATATCGCCGACGAGGTCACGCTGGCCGGCGGGCGCGTCAACGCCTCCAACCCGCCCGCTCGGCGCGACGCGCTGCTGGTCGAGCGCATGCGTGAGGCGGGCGCCGTGCTGATCGGCGCGCTCAACATGGACGAGCACGCCTACGGCTTCACCACGGAAAACACCCATTACGGCGCCTGCCGCAACCCGCACGACACCTCGCGCATCGCGGGCGGCTCGTCCGGCGGCAGCGCCGCCGCCGTCGCCGGCGGGCTGGTGCCGCTAACCCTGGGGTCGGACACCAACGGATCGATCCGCGTGCCTGCCTCGCTGTGCGGCGTCTTCGGCTTGAAGCCCACCTTTGGCCGCCTGCCGCGCACGGGTTCCTTCCCGTTCGTGGGCAGCCTGGATCATCTGGGTCCGTTTGCAAACAGCGCCAGCGACCTGGCCGCCGCCTACGACGCACTGCAAGGCCCCGATGCCGCGGACGTCGCCTGCGCGCAGCGCCCGGCGGCGCCCACGTTGCCGGCCATCGCGGAAGGCAATGGACGGCTGCGCGTCGCGGTGCTGGGCGGCTACTTTTCGGAATGGGCGGGTCCCCAGGCGCGCCGCGCCGTGGAAATCGCCGCACGCGCCCTGGGCGCGACCGACGTGGTCGACATGCCGGCCGCCGTGCAGGCGCGCTCCGCCGCCTTCATCATCACCGCGGCGGAAGGCGGCGCGCTGCACCGCCGCCGGCTCGTCACGCATTACGACTACTACGAACCGCACTCGCGCGACCGCCTGGTCGCCGGCAGCCTCGTCCCCGCAGCCTGGGTGCAGCAGGCGCAGCGCGTGCGCCATCGCGCCTACCTCGAGGCGCTGGCCCTTTTCGACCAATACGATGTGCTGATCGCGCCCGCCACCCCCATCAGCGCCACGCCCATCGGCGCGGACTGGCTGACACTCGCGGGCAAGCAACTGCCCGCTCGCGCCAGCATGGGGCTATTGACGCAACCCATTTCCGCCATCGGGCTGCCAGTCTGCACGGCGCCCACGTGGCCGGAACTGGACGAAGACGGCCACCTGCCGCTCGGCGTGCAACTGATCGCCGCGCCCTGGCGAGAAGCCGATTGCCTGCGTGCGGCCCACACGCTGGAGCAGGCTGGCGCGGCACGCACGCGGCCGGCCTGACGTTCCCTACACCGCAACGCCTGGAGCTTCGACATGGAATCCGCATTCGCCGCCATCGACATGCCGCGCACGCTGGCCGACTCCGCTTACACCACGCTCAAGCGTGACATCCTGGAGTTCCGGCTGGCGCCGGGCGACCGCTTCACCGAAACGGAGATCGCGGACCGGCTTCAGGTCAGCCGGACGCCGGTCCGTGAAGCGCTGTTCCGGCTAGAGCGCGAAGGCTATCTGGAGGTGCGGCAACGCAATGGATGGCTGGTCAAGCCGCTGGATTTTGAAACGCTGGATCATTTCTATGAGCTGCGCAGCGTGCTGGAAG
>NZ_DGMA01000027.1:38287-38818 GCF_002388205.1 Achromobacter sp. UBA4530
CTGCGCAGCGTGCTGGAAGCGGCAGCGGTTCATGCGCTGTGCACGCCCGGGCAATCGCCCGATCCGCTGCTGGCGCTGCGCCCGCTCGTGGAGACGTGGCTGGTGGATGAGAGCGAGCGGTCCAGCGATTGCGAATGGCTGGCCGACCTGGACGAGCGCTTTCATATCGAATTGGTGGCCGCCGCCGGCAACCCAGAGATCGCACGGGTGCATCGGGCTGCGACCGAGCGGATCCGCATCGTGCGTCGGCTCGATTTCACCCAGCCTGATCGCATCGGCACTACCTACCGGGAACACGCCGCGATCCTGTCCGCCGTACTGGCGCGCGACGGCGCGAGCGCCGCGGCGCTGCTGCGCGCGCATATCAAGGACAGTCAGGAGGCGGTGCGCAAGATTACGTTGCACCGGCTGTACGCCACACGCCGCGCGAAGGCGGCGTGAAGGCGGGCGGGGGGGCCTGCGGGGGTTGCCAACATTCGGGCTTGGGGGCGCGCGGGCTTTCGGGCTCTCGGGCTTTTGGGCTTTTGGGCT
>NZ_DGMA01000024.1:0-85747 GCF_002388205.1 Achromobacter sp. UBA4530
CGCGCGCCCCAGGCCGACGCCACGCCGGGCTCGGGTGGTTTGAACTTGCCGATCGCTGGGGCGGGCTGAGTTTTTTTTAGGTTCTTGCCTGCGTTTGCGCATGTTTGAAGCAGCTTGCGGGGCCCGCGCCCGGTTGGCCGCGCGGGCGGCCTCCGGGCGCTTACGCGGTGTATTGCGTCCGGGGATGACGCTTCGCGCTTGCGGTGGGCGGCGGCGCGTTGCCTCCGGTGTCTGACACCCTGTCCGTGGGTCCCTCGGGGATCTGGACGGGTGGCGAAAAGTGCGCCGGTGTCTGACACCCTTGGGGCACATCCGCGGCATGACTGCAGTCTCCGCAGGGTGTCAGACACCTTGTCCGCGTGACTTGGGCGGATGGGTTGGCGGCCGCTGCCATAAAATGCGCTCCATGAACTCGCCCGAACTCATTCCCGAACCCGCCGATCTCGACCGTCGTTTCGGCGCGCTGTCGCGCCTCTATGGTCCTGACGCGCCCTCCCGCATCCGCAATGCCCACGTTGCCGTCGCCGGCCTGGGCGGGGTTGGCTCGTGGACCGTCGAAGCGCTGGCGCGGTGTGGGGTGGGGGCGTTGACGTTGATCGATCTGGATCACATTGCCGAGTCCAACGTCAATCGGCAGATCCATGCGTTGAGTTCGACGCTGGGGCAGTCGAAGGTGGATGCGATGGCTGAGCGGGTGCTGGCGATCAATCCGGAATGCCGGATCACGCGGGTGGATGACTTTGTCTCGCCGGAGAACGTGGGTGAGGTGTTGCCGGGGCCTTATACGGTCATCATCGACTGCACCGATCAGGCGGCCGCGAAGATCGCGATGATTCTCCACGCGCGCAAGCTGGGCGTGCCGATGCTGCTGTGTGGCGGCGCGGGCGGGAAGACGGATCCGTTGGCGTTGCGGGCGGGGGATCTGTCGGGGGCGGTCAATGATGCGCTGCTGTCCAAGCTGCGCAACAAGCTGCGGCGAGAGCATGGGTTTCCGCGGGCGTCGGACAAGAACGGCAAGGCGCTCAAGCGGGTGCCGAAGATGGGCGTGCATGCGTTGTGGTTTGACCAGCCTGCGATCTTGCCGGATGCGTGGACCCGGCCGGTCGAGGGCGAGGACGACATGGGCGCGTCGGGGATGACGCTGGCGCCGCAAGGTTTGTCGTGCGCGGGCTATGGGTCGGTGGTTACCGTGACGGCTGCCATGGGCATGGCGGCGGCGAACGAGGCGTTGCGGCTGGCGGTTTGAGGGCCGCCGGGGCGGCGGCGCCTCAATTTCTGAGCGCTGCGGTGCGTCAACGGACTGGCGTCTTGTGGTCGCCGCGCCCAGCGCCCGTAAATCAAAGCGCCACGAACACGACGCCATCCTCAATACGCACGGGATAGGTCGCGATGTTCTCCCGCAGTGGCGAGCACAGGGCGCGGCCGTCGCGCACGTCGAAGCGGCCCTGGTGCAGCGGGCATTCGATTTCGTGGCCGGTCAGGAAGCCGTCGCACAGCCTGGCATTGCCGTGCGTACAAAGGTTGTCGGTGGCGTAGACCTGGCCTTCGACGCCGTATAGCGCGATTTCTTTTCCGCCTGCCTCTACGGCGATGACGTCTTCTTCGGGGACTTCATCGCGTTCAATCGCCTTTGTCCATTGCACAGTCATTGTTCGTCTCCGGGTCAGATGGGATAGATCAGCGAGTTGGGGATCAGCTCGCTGTCGAAGATGCACAGCCGCGATTCGAATTTGAGACCGTCGGGGGTCTGGCGGATCACGTCGAGGTAGCGGCCTACGTTGAAGACGGTGGTGAGCTGGCTGGGCTTGGTGCGGAAGATGGCGTAGTTGGCTTCGGACTCGATTCGGTCGTCCTGCGCCAGCAGCACGCGCGGGGCGCCGACGACGTGGCGCTGGTAATAGGGGTCGTGGAAGATGGTTTCGGTGGCGCCGTAGATGCGGTCCTTCAGCATGCCGCGGCTCTCGAACGCCATGGTCGCCAGCGGAAATCCGCGTTCGTAGTTTTCGCGCGGCAGCACTTTGTAGATGCAGTCTTCCGTGAAGAAGTCGGGCCACTTTTCCCATTCGCCGGCGTCCAGGGCGGCGGCGTAGTCGGTGTACAGGCGGGTGAGTTGGTAGTAGCGCGGAAAGTCCAGCATGTCACGCCTCCATCACGCGGCGCCAGTACGCGTACATGCCGCGTATCAGCGTTTCGGTGACCATGTGGTCGGTGTTTTCGGCGGTCTTGCCGCCCAGTTCGGCGACGGTGCGGTGCCAGGGCTTTTGTTCAAAGCCGGATTGCGAGAATTCGATGACTTCGCCGTCGTCGGCGGACACGAAGCCGGCGGGGCCGAAGAGGTTGGCCTGGCGCAGGCGGCGCTGGGTCATTTCGGGGGTGTCGTCGGCAAAGCCGAAATGGGTCCAGACGAAGTCAAAGGCGTCGTGGCCGACGGGCTGGATGTGACGGGTGGACAGCGAATTCACCTGCTGCTGGATGATGACGCTGGGGAACAGCGTCATGAGCACGGCGGTGGGGCCGTTCCACCAGGGTTCCTGCACGATGTCCAGAAAGCGGTCGTCGTTCAGCGACATCTGTTCCTTGAAGCTGGACACGCCGCTGGTGACGGTGCTTTTGCCACCTTGGCCGCGCGTGGAGATCATGGCGGCGTGGCGGAAATGGCGGTCCATCTTCAGTTCGGACCGGTTGTCCGCGCGCCATAGGCCGAAGGTGACGAACCAGGTGTGCAGGAGGCCGGGGTGATAGGGGTCTTTGATGTTCTCCTGCATCAGCTTCCAGTTGCCGGGAATGCGCTGGCGGCTGTAGCCGTGGATCACCAGTTCGCGGCCGTCGAAGACGCGGTCGAAGTAATGCGCGATGTCGGGGCCCAGATAGTCTTCCAGCGGTTCGACGTCGTGGTCGAAGGACGCGAAGACGACGCCGTTGCGGCAGGCGACCGCAAGTTTCGTCAGGCCGTGTTCTTCGGGCTTGAAGTCGGGCGGCATGCCGCCGTTGATCTTGCCGTCCTGCTTGACGCCGCGGCGGAAGGGCACGCCGATCAGGTTGCCCTGCAGGTCGTAGTTCCATTGGTGGTACGGACAGACGAACTCGGTGCGGTTGCCGGCGCGTTCGCGGCAGAACTGCACGCCGCGATGGGCGCAGACGTTTTCCACGACGCGCACTTCGCCGTCGTTGTCGCGCAGCAGGATGACGGACCGCTCGCCCACGACAGTGCGTTTGAAGTCGCCGGGATTCGGGATTTCGGCCGTGAGGCCCACGTAGCTCCAGTGGCCGCGGTAGAAGAAGCGCTCCAGTTCGCGCTGGTGCAGCGCGGCGTCGGTGTAGACGCCGAACGGAATGCGATGAGAACCGTCGCCTTGCCAGGGCGGGACGAATTGGACGGGGTGTTCGGGGGCGTTCATGGACAGCCCCTGCGACAGGACGTGGCGATGCGATGCGTGCGGACGCGCATGATTTGTCTCCATTTTTCAGCTGGCCGCGTGGCGGCCGGGCAGCGCCTTGCGCGGCTTGGGCGCAGGCGGTTTTTTTGCATCTTCGGGCAGGGCGCCAAATTAATAAATAGAATCTGGCTTATTACATAAATCACCAGAATCAATATTGGTGGAGACAGCCGCATGAACCTGAAAGACGTGGATCTGAATCTGCTCGTCGTCTTCAATGAATTGCACAAGCATGGCCGGGTGTCGGCGGCGGCGGAAAGTCTGGGGATTTCGCAGCCGGGCGTCAGCAATGCGCTGAGCCGGTTGCGCAAGCTGCTGGGCGACGAATTGTTCCTGCGGACCTCCCGCGGCATGGTGCCGACGCCGTATGCCGAGAGCCTGGCCCAGCCGATTGCCGATGCGCTTGCCGCGCTGCAAGGGACGCTGAACGCGCGGGTGGCATTCGATCCCGCGCGCAGCGAGCGTTCGTTTGTGATCGGGGTGAACGACGTGGGCGAGACGTACTTTCTGCCGCGTCTGATGCGGGCGCTGGATCAGGTGGCGCCGGGCGTGACCATCCGCACGGTGCGCACGACGTCGATCGACGTGCGAGACGAAATGGAGCGGGGCCGCATGGATCTGGCCATGGGCTTTCTGCCCGGGCTGAAGGGCGGGTTCTTTCAACGCCGGCTGTTTCGCCAGCCCTATGTGTGCATCTTCCGGCAGGACCATCCGCTGGCGCGATCGGGCGTGTCGGCCCGGCAGTTTCGCGCGGCCGAGCATGTGGCGATCGTGTCCGAGGGCACGGGCCACGGCGTGGTGGACGAGGTGATTGCGCGCGCGGGCATCCGCCGCCGGCTGCGGCTGACGGTGCCGCACTTCATGGCGGTGGGCCCGGTGCTGCAGGCTACCGACATGATCGCGGTGGTGCCGCAGCGCTTTGCCGACTGCGCGTGCGGCCCGTTCGGTCTGGCCGCCGCGCCCTGTCCGGTGAAGATTCCGGAGTCCGTCATCAACGTGTTCTGGCACGCCCGCAACCACCGCGAAGCCGCCAACCAGTGGCTCCGGCAGGTGGTGGTGGACGTGTTTGCGGATTGAGTCCGCGTCTTCAGAACTGCATCTGCGCCGACAGCGCGACGCTGCGTGGACTGCCGAGGTAGTAGCTGTTGAGCCAGTAGTCCCGGCCGGTGACGTTGTTGACGTTCAGGCGCAGCGTGAGCGGCCGCCCGGAGACCTGGGCCGCATAGCGCAGGCCGACGTCGAACGTGGTGTAGGACGGCAGGCGGCTGACGTTGGTGGCGGACGACCACTGCTTGCCGACGTGGTAGACGCCGCCCGTGACGCTGAGGCCGGGCGCGAAGGGCAGGGCGTATTCGGAGTAGAGCTTGGCCATGAACTTGGGCACGTTCAAGGGATCCTTGCCGTCGTTGGCGCCGCCTTCGACGCGGGCATGCAGCCAGGTGGCGCCGCCCACGACCGTCCATGCGGGCGTGACCTTCCCGATGGCCGAGACCTCCGCGCCGCGGTGGCGCTGCACGCCGTCCTGGCCGTAGACGTTGGAATCGTTGGTGTATTCGTAGGCCTTCTCGATGTCGAACAGCGCGCCGCTCACGAGCACGCCGCCGACCTCGGCCTTCAGGCCCAATTCCTTCTGCTTGCTGCGCATAGGCGCCATGACCTGCAGCGCGTTCGCGGCGTCTTCGGGCGCCACGCCGCCTTGTTCCAGACCTTCGATGTAGGTGGCGTACGCCGTCATCCACGGCACGGGCGTGAAGATCAGCGACGCGTTGGGCGAGTTCCTGCCGCGGTCATAGTCGGGCTGGCTGAGGCTGCCGTCGGCGTTGCGGTCGGTCGTCTGGATGGTGCTGCGGTTGATGCCGACCAGCGCGGACCATTGATCGTTCAAGCGCACCAGATCGCCGATCATGAAGTTGTCGTTGCGGATGCGGCTGGAGAAGTACATCGACTTGGCCGGCGTCGTGGCCCAGTCCGGTTCCGGCACGTGCGTGGGCGAATCCAGGCTGTACGGGCCCTGGTAGCCGGTGCTGGGGAACCACGTGTTCTGCCATTGCCGGTCGGTGTAGCCGTAGTACCCCATCGTGATCTTGTGATCGACCGGGCCCGTGGCGAACGAGATGTCGGCCAGCGCCTGCCATGCCTCGGATTCCGTGCGCGTGGGGCCGACCTTCTGGCGCAGCTGGAAGTATTCGCCGGCGGAGCGCACGGAATTCATCGTGTGGTATTGCACCGGCCGGTCCTGGTATTCGCGCAGGTGGGCCACGCGCAGCGTCAGGTGGTCGCTGGCCTCATACGTGGCCCGGGCCATCCACTTGCGCGTTTCGGTTTCGTCGCGGACCCACGGCTGGCTCCAGTTCTTCTTCGTGTCCAGCGTGGGGCGGGACACGCCGTCGCGGAAGAACCAGTAGGAGTTGGGCGCGTCCATCTTGTAGTCGCCGTAAGACGCGCCCAGCTCCAGCTTGAAGCGGTCGGTGACGTTGAAGTCGAACGCGGCGCTGGCCAGGCTGCGGTCGATCTTCTGATCGTCGACGGCGGTGTCGCCGTCCTGGCGCACCAGGTTGACGCGGTAGCCGACCTTGCCATTGCTGTCGACCGGGCCGCCGAAGTCGCCGTGCACGTAATACTGGCCGCCGCCGTAGTTGCCGACCGTGACGCTGTTCAGGCGCTCCTGCGTGGGGCGCTTGTAGACGTAGTTCACCATCCCGCCGGGCGAGGCCGCGCCGAACAGGAAGCCCGACAGCCCGCTCAGGATTTCGACCCGTTCCTTGTCTTCGATGGATGCCGCAAAGCCGAAGGAGCGGCGCAGGCCTTCTTCGGCGCGATCGTAGCTGTTGAACCCTCGGATCTTCACCATGGGCGCCCAGCCGCTGATCTGGGGCGTCTGCGTCATGGCGGATGGGCTGATCTTGTAGACGTCGTCGGGTGACTGCGCCTGCACGTTCTGCAGCAGTTCGCGCGGCACGACGTTGATGGCGAAGGGCGCGCGCTGCAGGTCCATGCCGCCCAGGGCGCCGACCGACTGCACGAGCGAGGCGCGGTAGCCGTCGCTGGCCAAGCCGTCCTGCTGCAGGGCGGCGTTGGTGGAGCCGGTCACCGTGACGCCGGGCAGCGTCACTACGCCCGGTGCCGAGGGGCTGGGGCGCAGGGTGTACTCGCCGCCGCCGCGGTGGACTGCCTCGAGGCCGGTGCCGACCAGCAGGGCGCCGAATCCACCCGCCACGGAATGGCGGCCGCGCAGGCCGGGGCTGTTGCGGCCGGCGGTCATGGCGGCGTCGACCGACACCTGGATGCCGGCCTGGGCCGCGAACTGGGTGATGACGCGGCTCAGCGCGCCGGGCGCGATGTCGAAGTCGCGGCTGGCCGAGGCGGCCGGCGCGGACTGCGCGTGCACGGGCGAGGTCGCGGAGACGGCAATGCCCAGGAGGGCCGCGGAAATCGCCAGCGACAGCGCGGTGCGGCGGGTAAGGGACGAGGAGTGCATGGAAAGCCTTTCGTGGGGGAAAGAAGAGGGTCTTCACCCCGTATGCCAAACGTGGCATCCGAAAAGGGAACCTCGGTCCTGAAATTTTTTTGCGCCGCGTGGCGTCAGCGCGGCACCACCGTCACCCACCACGGCATGGGCGCCTGGATGCGCACGGGCAGCGTGGCGGCCAGCGCGCTCAGCACCCGGTCCGTGTCGGGCAGCGCATAGGCGCCCACGATGCGCAGGTCGGCCACCTCGGGGGCACAGGCCAGATAGCCGCGCCGGTAGCGGGACAGCTCGGCGATGAAGTCCGCCAGGCGCATGTTCTCGGCGATCAGCAGCCCGCGCGACCAGGATTCGCGCGCCGGTTCGGCGGGCTCGGGGGGCGCGGCGGCCGCCCGGGTGACGCGGGACTGCTGGCCGGCGTGCACGATCAGGGTCGCGGCGCCGGCGGCTTTGGGGCGCACTTCCACCGCGCCCTCGAAGACGGCGACCCGGCTGGCGTCGTCCTCCTGGTAGACCGCGTAGCGCGTGCCGAGCGCGCGCAGCCGCGCCTCGGCGGTGTCGACCACGAAGGGCCGCGCGGGGGACTGCGTGTCCGGCGCGGTGCTGACCAGGATCTCTCCGGCCACCAGCACCACGCGGCGCAACTGCGGTCCGTAGTCCACGTCGACCGCGCTGCCGGTGTTGAGCCACAAGGTGCCGCCGTCGGCCAACTGGATCTGGCGGCGTTCGCCCACGCTGGTGTGATGGGCGGCGGTCCAGGCGCGCCAAGGCGTGGTCTGGGATGCGGCCCAGACGCCCAGGCCGGTGCCGCAGAGCGCCGTCAGCATCTTCAGGGCGCTGCGGCGCTGCGAGCGTTTTGCCGCGGCGGCGTCCAGCATGCGATGCGCGGTGGGCTTGTCCACGCTCGGCAGGTCGTCGAACTTGCCGCTGATGGCCTCCACGCGGTGCCAGGCGGCCTGATGCATGGGATCGGCGTCATGCCACTGGCGCCAGCGCTGGCGCTCGCCGGGCGGCACCGCGGGGGCGCGCAGCACGGCGAACCACTCGGCGGCCTCCTGCAGCACCTTGAAGCTGGGCGCGCTGGGTGCGGGCGTCATGGTGCGGTGGCCGCCAGGCTGGAAGTCAGGCAGTGCAGCATCGCCTGCGCCATGTACTTCTTGACCATGCGTTCGGACACCGCCAGGCGCGCGGCGATCTCGACGTAGCCCAGGCCCTCCAGGTGCGCCAGCAGAAAGGCCGTGCGGGCCTTGGGATTGAGCTGGTTCAACAGCGCGTCCAGTTCGGACAGCGCGTCCATCAGCAGGGCGCGGTCTTCGGGCGAGGGATGGAGGGTGTCGGCGACGGTGGCCAGCGTGTCGCGGTAGGCGCGTTCCAGATCCTGCCGCCGCCAATGGTTGATGACCAGGCCGCGGGCAATGGTGGTCAGGAACGCGCGCGGTTCGCAGATGGGTTCCTGGTTGCGGAACAGGCGCACGAACGTGTCGTGTGCGATGTCGGCGGCGTCGAAGGTGTTGCCCAGGCGGCGCCGCAACCATTCCTGCAGCCAGCCGTGGTGGTCGCAATACAGGGATTCGATGCAGGCGGGCGCCCCGGGGCGGGAGGAAGACACGATGAAGCCGCTGACATGATGCCAATAAGAATCAGTCGCAATTATTCTTCAGCGGCGCGGCTTTTGCAATGCGCGTTCGCCCCGAGCAGATGTCAGGCGTCGCGGAATGTCACCGTGAACCATCCGCGCAGCGCATTCGACAATCGGATTTCGTCGGCAGCATGCAGGTCCGCCAGCGTCAGGACGCGTTCCTTCGCCTTGCCCGCGTCGAGCAGTTGCGCGCGCTGCACGCCCGGCAGGCAGCCGCTGTCCACGGGCGGGGTGTACCAGACGTCGCCCAGGCGCAGGTATACGTTGCTGCGGCTGCCTTCGCAGAGTTCGCCGCGTTCGTTCAGATAGACCAGATCGAAGATGTGCGGATGCGAAGGCAGCCATTCGATCGTCTTGGTGTACCAGGGGCGGTGCGTGGTCTTGTAGCGCAGCAGCGGTTCGGAGGAGCGCAGCGCCTCGGGCGCCAGCATGACTTCCTGGTGGGCGGGCAGGGGCGGCAGCACGGCGGTCTGGATGTGGCGGCTGCCGTCGCGCGCGACCAGGAGGCGCAGGCGGTGGGGGCCGGCGGAGCCCAGGGACATGACGGCGACGAGGATGTCGCCTTCGACATCGCGGCCGCCCCAGACATAGCCCAGCGCCTTGCATGACGCTTCGAGGCGGTGGAGGTGGCGCGCCAGCAGCGGCACGTTGCCCGAGGCTTCAACCAGGATGGTCTCGATCAATTCAGGTTGCATGGGACTCTCCTGAAATAAGGCGCGGGGCCGGCTGAGTGGGGCCGCGCCAGGCCGGGCTGCGCGGGCCGCGCTCTATGCTACTACCGGCCGTGGGGTTTGCGCCGTCAGGCGCGCAGGATGCGGGCCTTCCAGTGGCATTCCTGCCATTCGCTGGCCGGGTCCGAATCGTAGACGATGCCGCCGCCCACGCTGTAGACGCCGTGGCCCTGCTGGTCCAGGACCAGCGTGCGGATCGCGACGTTGAGCGAGAAGTCGCCATCCGGGGCCAGCCAGCCGATGCTGCCGCAATACAGGCCGCGCGGGGCGGTTTCCATCTGGCGGATGCGGCGCATGGCCGCGACTTTCGGCGCGCCGGTGATCGACCCGCAGGGAAAGAGGGCATGCAGCACGTCCGACAGCGTGGCGTGCGGCGCGGTGGCCGACACGGTGGACGTCATGGTCCAGACCGTGGGGTATCGCTCCAACGAAAACAGCGCGTCGACCTTCACCGAACCCGGCTCGGCCAGCCGTCCGAGGTCGTTGCGCAGCAGGTCCACGATCATCAGGTTCTCGGCGCGGTTCTTGTCGCTGGCCAGCAATTCCCGGCCCAGGCGTTCGTCCTCGGCCGGGTCGGCATGGCGCGGTGCGGTGCCTTTCATGGGCCGGGTCGTCAGCCGGGCGCCCTCGCGCCGCACGAACAGTTCGGGCGAAAACGACAGCACCGTGCGATCCCCGTCCTGGATGTAGGCTGCGTGCGCGACCGGATTGCGCGCTGCGATGCGGCGGTACAGCGTGGCCGGATCGCCCTGGAAGCCGACGTCGAGCGGCTGCGTGAAATTGACCTGATACAGCTCGCCTTCCCGGATCAGGCCGCGAATGGCGTCGATCTGGCGCACGTAGGCGGGCTCGGTCATGCGCGGTGCGGGCAGGCTGATGGACGCCGTGGGCGCGTCGGCATCCGGCGCGTCCCACGGCGCTTCGTCGATCTTGCGGTCGAACACCAGCGCGGTCAGACGGGGGCGCCCGTCGTCGCGCGGCGGCGTCCACGGCCCGGCCGGCGCGGGCCGGGTGGCCTCGGGCAGCAGCCATTCGCCCAGCTCGTAGTCCAGCAGCAGGGCAATCCAGCGGCCTTCGCGCTGCGCGGCGTCGATGGCGGCCAGCGCCGGGGCGACCTCGGCCGCGGCGCGCGCTTCGATCCGGTCGCAAAACCCGTCGAGGCGCAGCGCGCGACCGGCAAGCCGGTCTTCAAAACGGCAATCCATGGTGCGTTACCGCTGTTGTTGCGCAAGGAACTCCGTCAGGACCCGGCCGGTGTGGGAATGGTCGGCCAGCGTCATCACGTGCTCGGGCGAGCCTTCGCCCACCAGTTGCCCGCCGCCCGTGCCACCTTCGGGACCCAGGTCCAGCAGCCAGTCGGCTTCGGCGATGACGTCCAGGTTGTGTTCGATGACCACGACCGTGTTGCCGGCTTCGACCAGGCGGTGCAGCACGTGGATCAGCTTTTCGACGTCGGCCATCGACAGCCCCACCGTGGGCTCGTCCAGCACGTACAGCGTGTGCGGGATGCGCGAGGCGCGGCCGGTCTTGATCAGGCCGTCGGTCAGGCGGGCCTTGGACAGCTCGGTCACGAGCTTGATGCGCTGCGCCTCGCCGCCCGACAGCGTCGGCGACGGCTGGCCCAGCGTCAGGTATCCCAGCCCCACGTCCTGCATCAGTTGCAGCGGACGATGGATCTTGGGATGGGCGGCGAAGTAGCCGATGGCGTCGTCCACTTCCATGGACAGCAGTTCGCCGGCGTTCTTGCCGCGCATCTGCACGCTGAGCGTGTCGTTGTTGAAGCGCGCGCCGTTGCACGCGTCGCACGGTACCTTCACGTCGGGCAGGAAGTTCATCTCGATGGTGCGCATGCCCTGGCCTTCGCAGATCGGGCAGCGGCCATCGCCGGTATTGAACGAGAAGCGCGCCGCGGTCCAGCCGCGCATGCGGGCCTCGCGGGTGTCGGCGAACTGTTTGCGCACGTCGTCCCAGAAGCCCACGTAGGTGGCCGGGCACGAGCGCGGCGTCTTGCCGATGGGCGTCTGGTCCACTTCCAGCACGCGGTCGATGGCTTCCCAGCCCGTGATGCTTTCGCAGCCCGCCCAGCCCGGCGCCTTGCCTTGCGAGACGGCCTGCGTCAGGTTGTCCAGCAGCACTTCGCGCGCCAAGGTCGATTTGCCGGAGCCGGACACCCCGGTCACCACGCTCAGGCGGCCCACCGGAATGCGCGCGTCCACGCTGCGCAGGTTGTGCAGGCGTGCGCCGCGGATCTCGATCATGGGCGTGTCGGCCTCGACGGGACGGCGGCCCTGCAGCGGATGCGCCAACGGCGTCTTCAGGTAGCGGCCGGTCACGGATTCGGGCGCGTCGATCACGTCCTGCACCGTGCCTTGCGCCACGACGCGGCCGCCGCGGATGCCCGCGCCCGGCCCGATGTCGATGACGTGCGAGGCGCGGCGAATGGTGTCGTCGTCGTGCTCGACCACCACCAGCGTGTTGCCGTTGCCTTCCAGCCGCGCCAGCGCGTCCAGCAGGATGCGGTTGTCGCGCGGGTGCAGGCCGATGGTGGGTTCGTCCAGCACGTAGCAGACGCCCTGCAGGTTGGAGCCCAGTTGCGCGGCCAGCCGGATGCGCTGCGCCTCGCCGCCGGACAGCGTGGGCGCGGCGCGGTCCAGCGCCAGGTAGTTCAGGCCCACTTCCTGCATGAAGTTCAGGCGGCCGCGGATCTCGGCCAGGATGTCGCGGGCAATTTCGCCTTCGCGGCCGCGCGCCACCAGTCCGGTAAAGAAGGTGTGTGCGTCCGACACCGGCAGCGAGGCCAGTTCGGCAATCGACTTGTCGCGCCAGCGCACGGCGCGCGCCACGCGGTTCAGCCGCTGGCCATCGCATTGCGTGCAGGTCTTGGCCTCGCCTTCGTACCACGCGTTCCAGGCAGTTTCCTCGCCGGTCTGCTCTTCGTCAAAGCCCTGCAATTGCAGGCCCGTGCCGTAGCAGCCCGTGCACCAGCCGTGCTTGGAGTTGTACGAGAACAGGCGCGGATCGGGTTCGGGGAAGCTGGTGCCGCAGGACGGGCACGCGCGCTTGACCGAGAAATGCTGCTGCTGCAGTTCGCTGTTCAGCGCCTCGTGCAGCTTGTTGACGGGCCACACGACCGACATCACGCCCTGGCCGTTTTCCAGCGCGCTCTTGACGGCGGCGCGCAGGTCGGCCTCGTTGGCCGGGTCCACCACCACGTCTGCCACCGGCAGTTCGATGGTGTGTTCCTTGTAGCGGTCCAGGCGCGGCCACGGCGCCACGGGAATGAATTCGCCGTCAACGCGCAGATGGGAATGGCCCTTTGAGCCCGCCCACTTGGCCAGATCCGTGTAATAGCCCTTGCGTGCGGTGACCAGCGGCGCCAGCAGGCCGATGTGCTCGCCCTTGTGCTCGCGCAACAGGCGCGCCACGATCTGGTCCGTGTTCTGGGGTTCAACCGCGACATTGCAGTCCGGGCAGTATTGCGTGCCCAGTTTCACGTACAGCAACCGCAGGAAGTGATGGATTTCCGTCATCGTGGCCACGGTGGACTTGCGGCCGCCGCGGCTGGTGCGCTGTTCGATCGCCACGGTGGGCGGGATGCCGAAGATGGCGTCCACGTCCGGCTTGCCGGCCGGCTGCACGATGGCGCGCGCGTAGGCGTTCAGCGATTCCAGATAACGGCGCTGGCCCTCGTTGAACAGGATGTCGAAGGCCAGCGTGGACTTGCCCGACCCCGACACGCCCGTGATGACGGTGAACTTGTCGTGGGGGATCTCGACGCTGATGTTCTTCAGGTTGTGTTCGCGCGCGTTGCGGATCTCGATGGCCATGCTGCCCTGGCGGCGTTCGCGCACCAGGGATTGCAGCGGCGTGCCCTCGCCCGCGCCGTACTCGGCCTGCGGCTCGGCGATGCGCGCGGTCAGGCCGGCCTGTTCGGCCTCCTGCGCGTCGGCATCGCTGCTGACGATGACGTCGGCCTTGCCGCCTGCGACGGTATCGACAGGCAGGATGCAGACTTCATAGTCGCGCAGGGCGGCGCCTGTGTGCGACTTGGGGTTGTCCATCAGATCCTGCGGCGTGCCGGTGCCGAGCACCAGGCCGCCGGCGTCGCCGCCTTCGGGACCCAGGTCGATCAGCCAATCCGCGGCGCGGATCACGTCCAGGTTGTGTTCGATGACCAGCAGCGTGTGGCCGGCGGCCAGCAGCTTGCGGAACGCGCGCATCAGGCGCGCGACGTCGTCGAAGTGCAGGCCGGTGGTGGGTTCGTCGAACAGGAACAGGCTGCCCTTCTTGGCGACCTTGGCGGTGGAGATGCCGCTGCGCGCGGCCTCAGCCAGATGGCCCGCCAGTTTCAGGCGCTGCGCCTCGCCGCCCGACAGGGTCGGCACCGGTTGCCCCAGCCGCACGTATTCCAGGCCCACGTCGGCCAGCGGCGCAAGACCGGTCTGCACGTCGCGCAGGCCCTTGAAGAAGTCCAGGGCCTCGCTGACCGTCATTTCCAGTACCTCGTCGATCGAGGCGCTCTTGCCCAGGTGTTCGACGCGCACTTCCAGGACTTCGGGGCGGAAGCGCTTGCCGTCGCAATCGGGGCAGCGCAGGTACACGTCGGACAGGAACTGCATTTCGACGTGTTCGAAGCCGGTGCCGCCGCAGGTCGGGCAGCGGCCGTCGCCGCCGTTGAAGCTGAATGTGCCCGCCGTGTAGGCGCGCTCACGCGCCAGCGGGGCCTGGGCAAACAGCTTGCGGATCGCGTCGAACGCGCCGACGTAGCTGGCCGGGTTGGAGCGCGCGGTCTTGCCGATGGGGGTCTGGTCCACCATGACGACGTCGGCGATCTGCTCGGCGCCGAGCAGACGGTCGAAGGCGCCCGGCGCTTCCGACGGCTTGCCCTTCTGCTTGAGCAGCGCGGGGTAGAGCACGTCCTGCACCAGCGTGGATTTGCCCGAACCGGACACGCCCGTCACGCAGACCAGGCGGCCCAGCGGCAGCTCGACCGAGACGTTCTTCAGGTTGTGCGCATTGACGCCTTCCAGCAGCAGGCGCGGCGTGTTGGCCGCCACCGGCATCGGACGCGGCGCTTCCACACGCAGGCGGCCGCCGAGATAATCGCCGGTCAGCGAGGGCGCGGCGCGCAGTTGATCAGGCGTGCCGTCGAAGACGATGCGGCCGCCCCGTTCGCCGGGACCGGGGCCGATGTCGATGATGCGGTCCGCGGCCACCATGACCTGCGGATCGTGTTCCACGACCACCAGCGTGTTGCCGGCGTTGCGCAGGCGGTGCATGACTTCGACGACGCGGTGCATGTCGCGCGGGTGCAGGCCGATGGAGGGCTCGTCCAGCACGAACAGCGTGTTCACCAGCGAAGTGCCCAGCGCGGTGGTCAGGTTGATCCGCTGGACCTCGCCGCCCGACAGCGTGCGGCTCTGGCGGTCCAGCGTCAGGTAGCCCAGGCCCACGTCGCACAGGAATTTCAGGCGCGCGCGCACTTCGGTCATCAGCAGGTCGGTGGCGGCGTCCAGCGCGCCCGAGAACGACAGCGTGTCGAAGAACTTACGCACCCGCTCGATCGGCAGCAGCATCACGTCGTGCAGCGACAGGCCGTCCAGACCGTTGAGCTGCTCGCGGCTCCAGGTGGTGCCGACCGGCATGAAGCGCTTGTAGCGGCCGTCTTCGGGCGGCAGCACGGCGTCGGCTTCATCCTTGTTGCCCAGGCGCCAGAGCAGGGCGTCGGGCTTCAGTCGCGCGCCGTTGCAGCTGGGGCAGGGCGTGTAGCTGCGGTACTTGGACAGCAGCACGCGCACGTGCATCTTGTACGACTTGGTTTCCAGCCAGTCGAAGAAGCGCTGCACGCCGTACCACTGGTGCTTCCAGGCGTCGTTGCCGCCCTTCCAGTCGGGCGTGCCGTACAGCACCCAGCGCTTGTGTTCATCGCTCATGTCCTTCCAGGGCACGCCCAGCGGCACGCCCGCGCGGGGGGCGTACTTTTGCAGGTCGTCCTGGCATTCCTTGTAGGACGGCGTGGTCCACGGCTTGATGGCGCCTTCGAGCAGGGTCTTTTTTTCGTCGGGGATGACCAGGCCGAAATCGATGCCGATCACGCGGCCGAAGCCGCGGCAGGCCTCGCAGGCGCCCAGCGGCGAATTGAACGAGAAGCTGCTGGGCAGCGGGTCGGTGTATTCGATGTCGCAATCGGCGCAGTGCAGCCGGTCGCTGTACTTCCAGACATGCGCGTTGCCGCCGTCGGCGTCCATGACGTAGACGGCGATGTGGCCGGCGCCCATGCGCAGCGCCGTGTCCAGCGCTTCCATGATGCGTTCGCGCTCGGTGCCGGCGAAGCGGAAGCGATCCTGGATGACGTGCAGGATGCGGCGTTCTTCAGTGGCGGCCTTGGCGGTCTTCGTGGCCTTGGCCTTCTTGGCGCCCTTGGCGGGCGCGGCGGCGCGGGGCACGGCGGTTTCCTCGGCGTGCACGCGGGTGTAGCCCTGCTGCTCAAGGAAGCCGCGCACTTCGTCTTCGGTGAAGTTGGCCGGCACGGCGATCGGGAAGGTCACCACCAGGCGCGGGTCGCCCGCGGCGGCAGCGCGCTCGGCCAGCGAGTGATAGACGGATTCCGGCGTGTCGCGCCGCACCAGCTTGCCGCAGCCGCGGCAATAGAGCTTGGCGCCGCGCGCGAACAGCAGTTTCAGGTGATCGTTCAGTTCGGTCATCGTGCCGACCGTGCTGCGCGAGCTGCGCACCGGATTGGTCTGGTCGATGGCGATAGCGGGCAGAATGCCCTCGATGCGGTCCACCTGCGGCTTGTCCATGCGGTCCAGGAACTGGCGCGCATAGGGCGAGAACGTTTCCACGTAGCGCCGTTGGCCCTCGGCATAAAGGGTGTCGAAGGCCAGCGAACTTTTACCGGACCCCGACACCCCGGTGACGACGACCAGTTCGCCGGTGGCGATGGTCAGATCCAGGTTCTTGAGATTGTTCTGGCGGGCGCCAACGATGCGGATATGGGAGCTCATGGACGGTATCGTAGCCTGACGAAGGGAGCATGCCGGCGCGGCGATCCATCGCTGGTTCCGGGCGCGTCGATATGGAATAATTGACTATATTGTGAGGCGCATGTCCATATTGTGGACAAACCGCCTCGGTAGCTGTACAAATAAACAGTATCGCAGATTCGTCTGATATTCGCGCTTGCCGCGTTGCGGATCTGGCCTGGGCTATCGCATGTATTTGGGGACATGAGTGCAGGAATCCAAGGTCGCGGGCGCGGCAGCGTTCGGAAAATTCATGGCGGTGCTGCAGGCGGTGGCCGATGCGCCGCAGCCGCCGACGGCCGCCATGCTTGCCCGAGACTGCGGATATCCCCGTCCTACCGTCTACCGCATCCTGGCGGCGCTGGCCGAACAGGGGATGGTCACAGAATCCAGCGGCGCGTATCGCCTGGGGCCGCGCCTGATGTCGCTCGCCAGCAAGGCATGGTCCCAGTTCGATCTGCGCGCCGCGCTGGCGCCCGAACTGCAGGCGCTGCGCGACCAGACTGGCGAAACCGTCCATCTGGCCGTGCCCGCGGGCCACGAGATGATCTACATCGACAAACTGGAAAGCCCCGGCCCCGTGCGCATGGTGTCGCGCGTGGGGGCGTCCGTCGCGCTGCATTCCAGTGCCGTCGGCAAGGCCTATCTGGCCGCGCTGGACGAGCCCGCGCGCGAGCGCCTGCTGCACGCGCTGCCGATGCCGGCCCGGTTGCCCGCCACGCTGACCAGTCTGCCTGCGCTGCGCGAGGCGCTGGGCGTGGCGGCTCAGCGAGGCTACGCTGTCGACACCGAGGAAAACGAACCCGGCATCGTCTGCTACGGCGTCGCGCTGTGCGACGGGGCAGGGCGTCCCGTCGCGGGCGTCAGCGTCAGCACGCTGCTGTTCCGCCGCCGCGGCGATCCGCAGTCCGCCTATATCGAACCCTTGCTGCGGCTGCGTGATGCCGCCGCGGCCAAACTCGCCGTCCTGCCGGTAACGTCCGGCGGCGCCTGATCGTCAGCCCCAGAGGAAATCCATGACCGCAACCGCTGCTCCCATCGCCTCCAAGCTTGCCGCCCTGTTGGCCGCCCGCGTCGTGCCCGTCCTGCGCTACACCGACGCGGCCGCCGCGGCCTATGCCGCCGAAGTCGCGGTGTCGGCCGGCTGCTCCACGCTGGAACTGACCTGGACCATTCCGAACGTCACAGATCTGGTGCGCGCGCTGCGCGACAAGCACGGCGCCAGCCTGCTGCTGGGCGTGGGCACCGTGCTGGACGAGTCGCAAGCGCGCGAGGCGCTGGTGGCGGGCGCCGATTTCCTGGTGTCGCCCGCCCTGGCCCACGAGATCGTGGACATGGCCCACGCCGCCGACGCGCTGTGCATGCTGGGCGCCTTCACCCCGACCGAGGTCCTGGCCGCGCGCCGCGCCGGCGTGGACGTGGTGAAGGTGTTCCCGGCGGACACCGGCGGCCCCAAGCACCTGGCTGCGCTGAAGTCGGTGTACCCGGACACGATCTTCTGCCCCACGGGCGGCATCACGCAGGAAAACATGGGTACGTATTTCGCGGCCGGCGCCGGCCTGGTCGGCATCGGCAGCAACCTCTACGACAAGGCCGCCTTCGCGTCGCGCGACACCGCCGCGCTGGTGGCGCAGATCACCCGGACCCGCGAGGCCGCTCATGGCTGACTTCGACATCGTCGCGCTGGGCGAGCCGCTGGTCGAGCTGAACCAGACGCACGAAGGCCAGCGGCAATACCTGCAGGGTTTCGGCGGCGACACCTCCAACGCGGTGATCGCAGCCGCCCGCCAGGGCGCGCGCTGCGCGTATCTGACCCGGGTCGGCAACGACGCCTTCGGCAAGCAGTTTCTGGACCTGTGGCAGAACGAGGGCGTCGACACGTCCGGAGTGGAGGTCGACGATGACGCGCACACCGGCCTGTACTTCGTGCAGCACGGACCTGACGGCCATGCTTTCAGCTATCTGCGGCGCGGCTCGGCCGCCAGCCTGATGACGCCGGCCAGCCTGGACGCGGGCCTGATCGAACGCACGCGTTTCCTGCACGTGTCGGGCATCAGCATGGCTATCAGCACCACCGCGTGCGATACGGTCTTCGCCGCCATCGAGCGCGCGCATGCCGCTGGCGCGCAGGTCAGCCTGGATTCCAATCTGCGGTTGCGCCTGTGGCCCGTGGACCGCGCCCGTGCCATCCTGCGCGAAGCCATGCGCACGGCGGACGTGTTTCTGCCCAGCATGGACGACATGCAGCACCTGACCGGCAACGACGACCCGGAGCGCACGCTGGACTGGATTCGCGACGGCGGCGCGCCGGGCGTGGTGGTTCTGAAGCTTGGCAAAGACGGCTCCATCATCGACGACGGCCGCACGCGCGCGGCGATGCCGGCGCTGCGGGTGCAGGCGGTGGACGCGACCGGCGCGGGCGACTGCTTTGGCGGCAGCCTGCTGGCGCGGCGTTGCCAGGGCGATGCCTGGGAAGACGCCGTGCGTTATGCCAATGCGGCGGCGGCGCTGTCCACGCTGGGCTACGGCGCGGTCGATCCGCTGCCGCGGGCGGAGCAGGTGTGGGAACGGCTGAAGGAAACGTCGGGCTGAGCGCGGCAGGGCGGCGGTGCAGCGGGCTGAGACGGACCGCGATCCAGCCATATTGCGCCGCGCCTTGGCGCCTTGGCGTATCCGCCGCCGATTTGTCCCTGGTTGTTTCAGGCGGTGCGTAAGCCCCGGTTGGCACCCTTGAAATCCGCCCATTGGCGTCCGATTTGGATTTCAGGCTAAAATGCCAAGTTATCCGAATTTTTTCCGCCAGTCCGGTTTCCGGTTGTGCGGGCCACTTTCCGCAAATTCAACAGGAGAATCAACATGGCTGAACGCAAACGCGTGCGTCGTAACACCCTGGAACGCCGTTGCTTGGGCAAGGCTTTCAAGCGCTTGTTCGTCAAGTCGCCCAAGGGCGTGTTCAAGATGCTGGAAAAGATCAAGCGCGTCTAAATGATGCGTTCGGCCGGCAGGTCTCGGACCTGCTTGGCCTGATCAAAGAAAAACCGCAAGGCGCGAGCCCTGCGGTTTTTTTTCGTCAGGCCTGCGGGGCCCCGAGCTTGGGCCGGATGAAATCCATGAACGCGCGGGTCTTGGCCGGCTGGATGCTGGAAGGGAAAACCACATAGATCGAGATCGGATCCACCGACCAGCCCGGCAACACGCGCCGCAGCGAGTTGCGCTGGATGATCGGTTCCAGCGCCAGGCAATGCGGCATGCGCGTGATGGCCAGGTCCAGGCCGGCCAGCGTTCCCGCGATGCTCATGTTGTTGGCGGCCAGATGTCCGTGCACGGCCACGCGCTGCGAAATCGCGCCGTTATTCAGCGTCCAGTACGAATGGGCTTCGTCGATGGTCGTGCGCAGGCACTGGTGCTGCGACAGATCGGCCGGCGTCTGCGGCTCGCCATGACGCGCAATATAGCTGTCGGACGCGTACAGATGCGTTTCCAGCGAAACCAGCTCGTGCACCACGGCGCCCTCGATGGCGCGATGCGGCGTGCCGTTGCCATTGCCGTTGTCGGCGGAGGCGCCCGGATAGTCGGCTTCGCGGCCGAACCGCAGCACGATGTCGAACGGCGTGCCCTGTGCGTCGGAGGCCGTCATCATGCTCAGGTCAAATTCGCATTCCACTTCGGGATAGCGATCGGTGAAATCGCTGATGGTCTCGGGCAGCAGCCAGATGGCCAGGCTGTACGGCATGGAGACGCGCAGATTGCCCGACGGACCGCCCGACAATGACAGCAGTTGCTCGTGCGCCAGCCGGGCTTCGTCGATGAGGCCCTGGCACCGGCGCATGTAGGCCGCGCCCGCGTCGGTCAGATCCAGCCGACGCGTGTTGCGGTTGATGAGCCGCAGCCCGATCGCGCGTTCCAGTTCGTTGATCCGGCGCGACAGCGTCGACGTCGGCATGTCCAGCGCGCGCGCGGCCTGGCTGAAGCTCTTGCGCTTGGCAACCTCCACGAACAAGGCGATGTCATTGAGCTGGACGGTCGAGGCTTCCATAGGCGTTCCGAATTGGGCCGCCCGAGTTTACGCCACGATGCCCTGCGGCCAATGCCCCGCGCAGCGCACGGCATCAAAAAAAACCGCACGGTTTGTCAGATTTGATTGCAAATTCCAAAGCCGTGGAATCGGTTCCCCGAGGCATATCCCCTACACTTCAGGCGAAATCATAAGAACCAAGACCGCAGCGGTTTCTGGAAGATCGCAAGGGGCACAGCAGGCATGACCGATACGCCGATTTTTTTCACCGTTCTGACGCCGACCTACAACCGGGCAGGAACCCTGCACCGCGTCTACGAATCGCTCTGCCAGCAGACTTTCCGGGATTTTGAATGGGTGGTGGTGGACGACGGCTCCACCGACAACACGCACGAGTCCATCCTGCATTGGCAATCGCTGGCGGATTTTCCGATCCGCTATGTCTGGCAGAACAATCAGCACAAGAAGACCGCCTTCAATCGTGGCGTGCGCGAGGCGCGCGGCCAGATGATCGTGGGCCTGGATAGCGACGACGAAATGCCGCCGGACGCGCTGGCCATTTTCCATGAGGCCTGGAACGCAATTCCGCCCGCACGCCGCGACTCGTATTTCGCCATTACCGGGCTGTGCGCGCGGCCCGACGGCACCATCGTCGGCGACCGTTATCCGCAGGACGTGTTCGACAGCACCGCCGTCGACGTGTATTTCCGCTACCGCATCAAGGGCGAGAAATTCGGCTGTATGCGCACGGATATCCTGCGCAAATACCCGTTTCCCGAGGACGTGGCGGGCTTCGTGCCCGAAAGCCTGGTGTGGTGGGCGGTGGCGCGTGCGGGCTATCTCAGCCGCTTCATCAACCGCGTAGTGCGCACCTATCACGACACGCCCGGTGGCCTGAGCCAGGGCGCGGTGTCCGTCAGCAACAACGCCCAGGGCTTGTACCTGCTGGCCTGGGACATGTTGCAGCATCACCTGGAATTCTTCCGCTACCGCCCGCGCGAATTCATGATGGCGGCGGCGCGCTACACGCGTTTTCGCCTGCACCTGAAGCATTCCGGCGTGCCGACGGCCGTGCAGGCCTACCGGCTGACCCATCCGGTCGCGACGTTTCTCGTGGCCGTCATGTACCCGCTGGGGTATGCGCTGTACCGCCGCGATCGGCGTCGCGGCGTGGCCTGACCCAGCCGGCCGACCCGGCAGCCTGCGTCACGCAGGCGCGCCGTGCCCCAGTCCCAGATAGACCTCCACGACGCGCGGATCCTGCGCCACCTCGGCCGCCGGACCTTCCAGCGTCACCGTTCCGGTTTCCAGCACATAGGCGTAATCGGCCACCTGCAGCGCGGCGCGCGCGTTCTGTTCGATCAAGAGGATGGACACGCCCATCTCGCGCAGCCGCGCGACGATGCGGAACACTTCGCGCACGATGCGCGGCGCCAGCCCCAGGCTGGGTTCGTCCAGCATCAGCAGGCGGGGTTTGGCCATCAGCGCGCGGCCGACGGCCAGCATCTGGCGCTCGCCGCCGGATAGCGTGCCGGCCAATTGCGCGCGCCGTTCTTGCAGCCGGGGAAACAGTTCAAAGACCTCGGCCAGCGTCTGGTCCTGGTCGCGCAGGCCACGGCGATAGCGGTCGAAGGCGCCTAGCATGAGGTTGTCCTCGACCGTCATTTCCGCGAAAAGCTCGCGTTTTTCGGGCACCAGGTTCATGCCCGCGGCGACCATCTCCTCGATCTCGGCGTGCTCCTGCGCCTTACCGCCGAAGGTGATGCCGCCCTGCGATGGCAGCACGCCCATGATGGCCGACAGCAGCGTGGTCTTGCCCGCGCCGTTGGGACCGATCACGGTCACGATCTGGCCTTCGCCCACTTCCAGGCTGACGCCGGAGACCGCCTCGACCTTGTCGTAGGCCACGCGCAGGTCGCGCACTTGCAGCAGTTTCGCGCTCATTCTTCCACTCCGCCCAGATACGCTTCAAGCACCGCGGGATTCTGCTGGATCTCGGACGGCAGGCCTTCGGCGATCTTTTCGCCGAAGTCCATGACGACGACGCGATCCACCAGCCCCATCACGAAATCCATGTCGTGTTCGACAAGCAGGATGGCCATGCCTTCGGCGCGCAGGCGCTTGAGCAGCTCGGCCAGCTCGCATTTCTCTTGATAGCGCAGGCCGGCCGCGGGTTCGTCCAGCAGCAGGATGCACGGGTCGGACGCCAGCGCGCGCGCGATCTCCAGAATGCGCTGCTGGCCCAGCGCCAGCGAGCCCGCCTCGTCATGCAGATGCTTGCCCAGCCCCACGCGCTCGACCTGACGCGCGGCTTCGGCCAGCAGGCGCGCCTCTTCGGGCCGGTCCAGCCGCCAGGCGGCCGGCAGCACGCCGCGATGCCCGCGCAGGTGCGCGCCGATGGCCACGTTTTCCAGCACGCTCATGCGGCCCAGCAGCCGCACGTGCTGGAACGTGCGCGACAGACCCAGGCGCGCGATCTTGCGCGCGCCCACGCCGGCAACCGGCTGGCCCAGCAGCGTGACCTGTCCCGACGTCGGCGTATCCACGCCCGAGATCTGGTTGAACATCGTGCTCTTGCCCGCGCCATTGGGGCCGATCAGCGCCAGCACTTCGCCCGCGCGGATCTCCAGGTTCATGGCGTTGTTGGCCACCAGGCCGCCGAACTTGCGCGTCACGTCCACGGCTTTCAGCACCACCTCGCCGCGCGGCGGCATGGTGCGCCGGGGCAGCGGTTCGGCCGTCATGTCGACATGACGCGGCTTGCGCTTGACCGGCACCCAGCGCGTCAGCACCGGCCACAGGCCGCTGCGGGCGCGGTGCAACAGCAGCACCATGCCGAAGCCGAAGACGATCACTTCGAAGTTGCCGGTCTGGCCCAGCACCTTGGGCAGAAGGTCCTGCAGCCATTGCTTGAGCACCGTGAAGACGCCCGCGCCGACCAGCGCGCCCCACACCTGTCCGGCGCCGCCGATGACGGTCATGAACAGGTATTCGATGCCCATCTGCAGGCCGAAGGGGTTGGGGTTCACGAAGCGCTGCATGTGCGCGTACAGCCACCCCGACGCGCACGCCTGCAGTGCCGCGATGACGAAGATCACCATGCGCGAGCGCGCCGTGTCCACGCCCATGGATTCGGCCATTACGCGCCCGCCCTTGAGCGCGCGGATGGCGCGGCCTTCGCGCGAGTCCAGCAGGTTCTGCGTGGACCACACGGCGACCAGCAGGAAAGCCCAGATCAGGTAGTAGATGTTGCCGCCCTGGTTGAGCGTCCAGCCGAACAGGCTGATGGCCGGAATGTCCGGGATGCCGGTGTGGCCGCCCAGCCCTTCGACCGAGCCGAAGACGAAGTACAGCGACAGCCCCCAGGCGATGGTGCCCAGCGGCAGGAAGTGGCCGGACAGCTTGAGCGTGATCGCGCCCAGCAGGTAGGCCAGCGCCAGCGTCAGCGCCAGGCCGGCCAGCAGCGTGAGCCAGGGCGACGCGCCCAGCCAGCCAAGCCACGACGGCAGCGTGTCCGCGCGCGTGGTCAGCAGCGCCGTGGTGTAGGCGCCCACGCCCACGAAGGCGGCCTGCCCGAAGCTGGTCAGGCCGCCGACGCCGGTCAGCAGCACCAGACCCAGCGCCACCAGCGCATACAGGCCGATGTAGTTCAACAGCGTGACGTAGAAAGGCGGCAGCACCAGGGGGCCGAGCGCCAGCAGGGCCAAAAAGGCGAGGAGGATGTGGCGCGGGGTCATTCGTCTTCTTCCTCGACGTGATGGCTGTTGAGTGAACGCCAGAGCAGCACGGGGATGATCAGCGTGAACACGATGATTTCCTTGTAGGCGCTGGCCCAGAACGACGAGAAGGCTTCGATCAGCCCGACCAGCACGGCGCCCGCCGCGGCGAGCGGATAGCTCACCAGCCCGCCGATGATCGCGCCCACAAAGCCTTTCAGGCTGACCATGAAGCCCGAATCGAAATACATGGTGGTGATGGGCGCGATCAGGATGCCCGACACGGTGCCGATCAACGCGGCCAGAAAGAACGTGGCCTTGCCCGCGAACACGGGCGAGATGCCCATCAGGCGCGCGCCGATACGGTTGAACGCCGCGGCGCGCAGCGCCTTGCCGTACATCGAGCGTTCAAAGAACTGGTACAGCACGACGATCAGCACCACCGACACCGCCACCACCCACAGCGCCTGGCTGTTCACGTTGATCGGACCGAGCGTCATGCTGGCGTCGCTGAACGGCGCGGTGCGCGCGCCTTCCGCGCCGAACGCCAGCAGGCCCAGGCCGACCAGCGCCAGGTGGACCGCGATCGAGACGATCAGCAGCACCAGTGTCGAGGCCGATGCGATCGGCTGATAGAACAGGCGATAGAGCTGCGGACCCATCGGCACCAGCAACAGCAGCGTCAGCAGCGCCTGCACCGCCATCGGCAGTTGCGCGAGCGGCAGGCGGTACAGCAGTAGCGCCAGCGCCAGCGGATAGATCACCTTGGCCGCCATGCGCCAGTGGGTGCGGCCGCGCGCGGGGCGCTTGCGGCGCGCCATCAGATCGGCGATGACCTCGGCCAGCGCGAACGCGAGCAGCAGCCAGACCAGCAGGATGGGCTTGCCGGCCTGCATGGCGGCCATGGTGAGCGCGCCAAAGGCGACGAACTCGCCCTGCGGGATGAACAGGACGCGGGTGACGGTGAAGACGAGCAGGATGGACAACGCCAGGAGCGCGTAGATGGCGCCATTGGTGATGCCGTCCTGCCCGAGTATCAAGGCAATCTGAGCATTCATGCGAAATTCCGAAAAGCTGATTTCCCCCCCGAAGCGCTGCGCGCTTTCCCCCAGGGGCATGCCTGCGGACCGGCGGAGCCGGATCCGCGGCATCCCGATGGGACGCGCGGAGCCTGCTTCCTGGCGACGCCCCGCAGCGCATGTGAGCGTGGGGGGGAAATCTTTTTACTTGACCAGGGTCCAGTTGCCGTCCTTGACGGTGATGAGCTCGCGGCCGCGTTCGTCAAAGCCGCTGTGGTCGGCGGCGCTCATGTTGTAGACGCCTTGCGTGCCCACCAGCTCCTTGGTCTGTTCCAGCGCGTCGCGCAGGGCGCTGCGGAACTCCTTGGTGCCCGGCTTGCCGGCCTTCTCGGCGATCGGCACGGCCTTTTCCAGCAGCAGGCCGGCGTCATAGACGTTGGCGCCGAAGGTGGCGGGCTTGGAGCCGTTCAGCTTTTCGTAGGCGGCGATGTACTCGGTGGCCACCTTCTTGGACGGGTTGCTGTCCGGCATTTCCGGCAGCACCAGCATCAGGCTGGCGGCCAGCACCGTGCCTTCAACCTTCTTGCCGCCCAGCTTCAGGAAGTCGGGCAGCGCGGCGCCGTGGGTCTGGTAGAACTTGCCCTTGTAGCCCTGATCGAACAGCGTCGTCTGCGGCAGCACGCTGGCAGCGCCAGGGGCGGCGACCAGCACGGCGTCGGGCTTGGCGGCCAGGATCTTCAGCGCCTGGCCGGTGACCGAGCTGTCAAAGCGCAGGTAGCGTTCGTTGGCGGCGATCTTGATGCCCTTTTCCGCGGCCAGGCCCGAGAACACCTTGTACCAATTCTCGCCATAGGGATCGTTCAGGCCGATGAAGCCGACCGTCTTGATGCCGGTCTTGGCCATGTGGTCCACCAGCGCGCGCGCGATGATGTCGTCGTTCTGCGTGGTCTTGAACACCCACTTCTTCTGGTCGTTCATCGGCAACACCACCGCGGCGGTGCCCACCGGCGCCAGCATCGGCACGCCGGCCTCGGCCGCGAACTGGATCACGCCCATGGCGTTGGGCGAGCCCGACGGCCCGATCAGCGCATCCACGTTCTGCTCCGAGATCAGCTTCTTGAAGGCCGTGACCGAGTTCGTGGAATCGCTGGCGTCGTCCAGCGAGATGTATTCCACGGTCAGGTCGCCGATCTTCTTGGGCAGCAGCGGCACCGTGTTCTTCTGCGGAATCCCGACCAGCGCGGTGGGGCCGGTGGACGAGGTGACCACGCCGACCTTGACTTGCGCCAGGGCGGGCAGGGCGAACAGGGCGGCGACGGCGGCGGCAGCGGCCAGGGGGAGTTTCTTCGACAGCATGGCAAAACCTCCGGGGTAGGGAGCAGAGTGGGAGTGCGGCTGGAAAGCGGAGAAAACGGGAACTGCGGGAATACTTGTTGCTTAAACTTTCTTACGTTCAAGGATCAGCACTGTAGACCCGGGTCCCGGTGCTTACCTATCCGTCAAAACCCGAAGCGCGGGGCGGTCAGATGGTGATGGAGCTGACGCTGGCGCCGCCGCAGACGAACAGCGTCTGGCCGGTGACGAAGCTGTTGGCGGGATCCGCGAAGAACATCACGGCGCGCGCCACGTCGTCCGAGCGGCCCAGGCGCTTGACCGGAATGCCCTCGGCAAGCTGGCGTTCGCGTTCGCTGCCGGCCTCGATCACCTCGTAGAACATGTCGGTCTGGATCGGGCCCGGCGCCACCACGTTGACGGTGATGCCGTATGGCGCCAGTTCCAGCGACCAGGTGCGGGCCATGCCCACCATGCCGGCCTTGGTGGCCGAATAGGCGGTGCGCTTGGGCAGGCCCAGCGCGCCGCGCGACGACATCATCACGATGCGGCCGAACTTGCGTTCCTGCATGCCTGGCAGCGCGGCCTGCACCAGGCTGATGGCGGCGCCCAGATGGATCTGCGTCAGACCATGCAATTCTTCCTGCGTGACCTGCGGCAGCAGATTCGGCCAGATCACGCCGGCGTTGTGGATAACGTGGCTGATCGGAAATTGGGCGGCGGCTTCGGCGCCCGCCTGCGCGGTCGCGGTGGCGTCCAGCAGGTCGACCTGCACGTTGTGCAGGCGCGGATGCGAGAAGTCAGCGGCGCGGCGCGCCATCGAGATCACCTCGTAGCCCGCGTCCAGCATGCTGCGGCAGATTTCCGCCCCGATGCCGGCGCTGCCGCCGGTCACGATGGCCACATGGGTTTGCGTCATGGTTCCCCCTTGATTTATTGGTATGGTCCGGCAGCGATCAGGCCGTGGGCGCCAGCGCCAGCACGCGCAGCGGACTGCCCGAGCCGCTGCGGATCTTGAGCGGCGCCGAGAAGATCACCGCGCCGGTGGCCGGCAGCTGGTCCAGGTTGGTCAGGCACTGCAGGCCGTAGCGGTTGTTGCCGTGCATGTAGTAGTGGCAGGGGTAGGGCGGATCCAGGTGCTGGGCTTGCCCCGCGTCCGTGCCCACCGACTCTGTGCCGAACCCGTGCACGTCGCGCTCCTTGATGAGCCAGGGCACGACCTCGGCATCCGGGCCGGGCGAATGCGCGCCGTCGGCCTGCATGTTCAGGTAGTCGGCGGGCTTGGCGCGCTTGGACCAGTCGGTGCGCATTAGCACCCACGACCTTGCGGGGATGCGGCCGTGCTGTTCTTCCCATTTCTTGACGAAGTCGATGGTCAGCAAAAAGTCCGGATTGCCGGCCGCTTCGGCGGAACAGTCGATCACGCAGGCGCTGGCGATGAAGGCGTCGATGGGAATCGTGTCCACCGTGTTGTCCGGCTGGTCCTTGCCCGTGACCCAGTGCGCGGGGGCGTCGAAGTGCGTGCCGGTGTGTTCCGAGCACGAGAAGTTGTTCCAGTACCAGGCCGGCCCGCGCTCGTCATAGCGCGAAATCTCCTCGATCCGGAACGGCCACGCCTGGCCGAATTCGGGCGGCAGCACGATGGTCGGAAACTCCGGCGTCAGCGTCTCGGTCAGGTCCACCAGGCGGATGCGGCCGGAGACCAGCTCGGTCATGAATTGGGCAAGAATGGGTTGACTCACGGTGCTCTCCTGTTGGTGCTTGTTGGGGGACGACGCGTGGGGCAGGCGGTCAGCCGCCCGCGCCCAGATCCCGTTCCAGTCCCTTCGGGTTCTCGGCCAGCCGCGTGCGGAATTCCTGCGCAACGTCGCCCACGTACACGTCTTCGATACCGTCCTTCAGCGCGCGCACAATCGCGGCGGCGATCGCAGCCGGCGCCACGCGCGGCGGCGGCGTGCGCTGTTCCCATTCGTGATCGACCGGGCCGGGAAACACGTTCACCACCCGCACGCCCGCGCCACGCATTTCGGCGCGCAGGCATTGCGCCAGCGATAGCGCGGCAGCCTTGGACGCGGACCACATGCCGCGCGATGGCAAGTTCATGTGCGCGTAGATTGACAGTACGTTGACCCACGCGGCGGCGTTGTTCACGCCGTCGGCGGCGCGGCCGCACAGCGCGGGGCCGAAGCTCTGCGCCAGCCGCATCAGGCCCAGTACGTTGACGTCCATCGCGTCGCGCGCGGTGTTCACGTCCTTGCGGCTAAGCAGTCCGCCTTCGCGCTCCAGGTCCGCCGTGTTCACCAGGATCTCGACTTTGCCGCCAATCGACGCGGCCACACGCTCGACGGAATCGGTGTCGGTCACGTCCAGCGTCACCGCCTGCACGCGCGGATCGGCCGCCAGCGCGTCAAACGCGGCGTCGCGTTTCCACGCCTGCGGATCGCCCAGAAAGATCATCGGGCTGCCCGCGTCCAGCAGCGCGCGCGCCACGGCCTGACCGACGGCCGACTTGCCGTCCGTGACCAGCACGCGGCGGAATTTCGGATCGCACGAGGTCTCGCGCAGTGTCTTGTCGTCTTCCATGTTCGGCGTATTCCTTTCGGGCAGGGCGATCATCACGGCCTGGCCGCTGCGGTCCAGTTTCAACGCGAGGCGCACACGCGCGCCATCGGCGCAATCCTGGTGGACGTGCGCCACGACGGACGGACCGGCGTCCATCCGCACCGTGCCCACGCGCCAGGGCAGGCGTTCGCGGAAATACAGGTCGTTGCTGTGATGGAGCGTGGTGCTGACCAGCAGCACGCCGTTCGGATCGGCGGGCCGCCACGGCAGGTGTTCCGACAGGCAATGGCCGCAAACTTCGCGCGGCGGGTACTGCACCGTGCCGCACTCGGCGCAGGTCTGCAGATCGAAGCGCCCTTCGGCGGCGGCAGCGGTCAGCCCCAGCGCGCTGCGGCTGCGCGAGCCCGGCGGCAGCGTGGGCTGCCGGGTGCGCGCGACGGGATTCTTGCGAGGCGGCTTGGCCAGCGGCTCGGTCATGCGTCGCTCCTTGCCAGAATCGCCGCGGCCGTGCACAGCCCGCGGTCGTAATTGATCATGCCGAAGCCGCTCACCATGCCCAGCTTCGCATCGCTGACCTGCGTGCCGCCGGCCGTGCCGGTCAACTGGCGCAGCGCCTCGACCATGCCCAGATAGCCGCCGGCTGCGCCGGCCTGGCCGACCGACAACTGGCCGCCATTGGTGTTGAACGGAAAGCTGCCGTCCACGGTAAAGGTGTTGTCCCGCACGAATTGCGGCGCGGCGCCTTTTTTGCAGAAGCCCAGGTCTTCCATCTGCATCAGGTTGATGACGGGATAGTCGTCGTAGGCCTGCAGGAAATCCATGTCGGCCGGCGCGGCGTTGGCCTGCCCGTACAACTCGTCCACGTCCATGGTCCAGCCTCCCCGCGTCTGGATCGGATCGTCGATCCAGGCGTTGTGGCGCTCGATGGTCGACAGGATGCGCGCGTAAGGCAGCTTCAGCGCGCGGGCGCGGTCCTCGCTCATGACCAGGAATGCGTCGGCCCCGGCGCACGGCATGACGCAGTCGAACAGGTGGATCGGCTCGGTGATGACGCGCGCGTCCAGATACTGCGCCAGCGTCAGCGGCTTTTTCATCAGCGCGTGCGGATAGCGCAGGGCGTTGTCGCGCTGGGCCACGCAGAGCTTGCCGAAGTCTTCGCGCGTGGCGCCCGTCTCGCGCATGTAGTTGGCGGTCAGCAGGGCAAAGCTGGCGTTCGGGCCGCCCGCGCCGTACGGGTAGACGGCGTCCTGCGCAAAGCGCGAGAACTGGCTGACCGTGTTGCGGAACGAGTCCACGTGGTTCGTGTCGCCGGCCAGGCAGGCCACGACGTTGGCATCGCCCGCCTGCACGGCGCGCGCCGCACGACGCAGCGCGGCCACGCCGCTCGCGCCGCCCATCGGAATATGATCGAGCCAGCGCGGCGTCATGCCCAGATGCTGGACCAGACCGACCGCGGTGTCGGGCGCGAGCGTGAAGCTGGACACGCACAGGCCGTCGACGTCGGTCTTGGCCAACCCGGACTGCCGGATCAGCGCGCCCAGCGCGCGGCCCAGCCACCAGTGCGCGGCGTGCGTGGAATAGCGTTCGTACGGAATCGTGACGGGCAGGGCCGCCACCACGCCGTCGTAGCCCAGGCGGCTCATCGGTGGGCCCCTTCGGCCGGACGCTTCTTCAGATGGCAGGTGTCCACGCAGCGCGCCGTGCCCGGCAGGCCGGGCGCCAGCGCCTTCATTTCGCCGCGCTGGATCTTGTTGGTGGTGGTGAGCGGCAGGCTGTCCACGAACGCGACATAGCCGGGCGCCTTGTAGTAGGCCAGCTGCGACAGCGACCATTGCACGATGCTGCGTGCGGCCTCGGCCATCGCATCCGCGTCGGCGGGTGCGGCCTCGGGCACCACGCACGCCAGCACTTCGTCGCCGCGCACCGGGTCCGGCACGGCGGCCACCGCCACGGCCTTGACCAGCGGATGCTGCATCAGCACGCTCTCCACTTCCACGGCCGAGATGTTCTCGCCGCTGCGGCGGATCACGTTCTTCTTGCGGTCCACGAAGCGCAGCGCGCCGTCGGCCTCGCGGCGCACGATGTCGCCGGTGTGGAACCAGCCGCCTTCCCAGGCTTCGTCGGTGGCGGCCTTGTCCTTCAGGTAGCCGGCAAAGAAGCCATAGCGCGGATCTTCCCCTGCGTGGCGCACCAGCAGTTCGCCGGGTTCGCCGATGGCGGCCGGTTCGCCCGCGTCGGTCACGATGCGCACCTCCACGTCAGCTTCCTCGCTGCCGAAGCTGCTGGTGCCGACGTGGCGCGGTTCCTGATTGGCGATGATGACGGCGCCCGCGCCGGTCTCGGTCATGGCCCAGGCTTCCAGCAGCGGAAAGCCGAAGCGCGCCTCGAAGGGCGCATGCAGCTTGCGGTCCACGCCCGCGCCGAAGCCGAAGCGGATGGCCGGCTGCAGATCCTGCGGGGTGGGCTCGGCCTTCATCAGAATGGCGGGCATGACGCCCAGATAGTGCAGTACGGTGGCGCGCGATTCGCGCACGCTGTCCCACCACGAGCGCGGGTGGAAGCGGTCCAGCGGAATCAGGCAGCTGCCCGTCAGCACCATCGCCATCGCCGAATACGCCATGGCGTTCATGTGCACCAGCGGCAGCGGCGTCAGCATGCGTTCCTGTCCCGGCCGCAACGCGGCAAGCCCGCCAATGCGTGCGTACCAGCCGCCCGCGTGCAGGAAATAGCGGTTGGGCAGGATGCAGCCTTTCGGCCGGCCGGTCGTGCCGGACGTGTAGAGCAGCGCGCACTCGGTCAGTTCCGACAGCGCCGTGCCTTGCAATGGCGCCGCGAACGGCGCGGCGGGCGGCGCATCGTCCGGCCCCATCACGCGCAGCTCGCGGCCCGCGCGTTGCGCGGCGGCCAGCAGGTCCGCGTGGCGCCCAGGCAGGGCGACCGCCAGCGCGATCTCGGAGTGGCCAGCCAGGTACTCCAGTTCGGCGGCGCGCAGGTCCGGGTTGATCGGCACGACCGACACCCCCAGCGCGTTCAGCGCGAACCAGTGCAGGAAGAAGGCGGGCCGGTTCTCCAGCAGTAGGCCCGCGCGGTGTCCATGGCCGTAGCCCGCGGCGGCATATGCGGCGCGCAGCGTCTCAATGGCGTCGGCCGCTGCGGCGTAGGTCAGTTCCCCCGCAGCGATGCCATAGGCCGCGGCGGTTTCGGGCAGGATGCACAGGAACGGCTGGCCGCCGTGGCGGGAGGCGGTGTTGGCAAATGCCTGGTGGACGGTGGCGGTCACGGTCCGCTCCTACATGAACAGTTGGATGTTGCCGAAGGCCGCGTCGCAGTTGACGAGGTCCACGCGCTTGAGCCGGATGCGCAGCGCGCCTTCCTGCTCCACCAGGTGATGCGTCGCCCAGCCCGCATACAGCGTCTGCGCGTCCTGCCGCGTCTCGACGTAATGGAAGGCGGTGCGCACGACGTGACGCCCCTCAGATGGCGCGGCCTCCGGGTGGTCATGTTCGACCGCGGGCGCCTGCAGCAGATGATGGCAGCGGCTCTTGGGCTGCTGCGAAAACGTGCGCTGGCCCGCCAGCCGCTCCACACGCACGCGCAGTAGCAGCTTGTCTTCATACATCAGCGACGCATGCAGCTTCGCATCGGTCTGGCCGTGCGCCAGCGGCATCCAGTAGTAGCCGTCCTCGGTGTACAGGTCCAGCCAGTCCTCGAAGCGCAGCTCATCCAGCAGGCGCGCCTCGGCGTAGACAAAATCGATCAACTCGCGGTCACTTGCGCTCATACCGACTCCGGCCCGGTCATGTAGCGGCCCCATGCGCGATATTGGTTGCGCATCTGCCATTCGTTGGTGCCATTGGTGACGACGTTCTTCTGGTCCGCTTCGCCGGGCGCGTAGAGCCGCCCCACGTTCACCCAGTCCCGCGCACGCGAATGCAGGCCGTCCTGCGCGCGTTCGTACATTTCGAGGTCGTCGTGGCCGACCACGGACGTCGGCGCATTGATGAGCCGGTTGTACATGAGGGTGCGTTCCAGCAGCAGGTCCGGCGCGCCCACCAGGCGGAAGGTCCAGGACTCCACCAGCGTACGGTCGGCGGCAATCGGCTTGAAGATCCGCAGCGTCTGGATCGGACCCTTGACCATGATGTTGGGGAAGTAGACGGTGTTGTGGCGCACGTCGCCCAGGATCTGCTTGGCGCGGTCCTCGCCATAAGCCTCGACCATCGACTCCCAGTAGCCGGGAATGCCGGAGTACGACGCGTGGATCGAGTCCGACACGCCCGTATGCCCGTGGCCGTTTTCCCAGACGCGGATCCCCATGTTCTCGAAGAACTCGTACGGCGAGATGAACGGCGCGAACAGTTCCACCGCCATCGGCTTGGGCGTGCCTTCAGGCGCCTGTTCCCAGACCTTGACCGCCGTGCCCGCCGACGATTCGTGCGCAACCATTGGATGGCAGGTGTCGGTCTGGTTGTCGACCAGCATCTTCCAGTTGCAGCGGTGCATGTAGCGCAGCACGCCGCCGGCGACCTCAAGGCGGCCTTCGGGCGACCGGTCCACCATGTTGTCCAGCGTGGAAAGCGAGTCGCCGAAGAATTCCTCGAACGACTGGCCCTCGGGATTCAGGCGGCAGAACACAAAGCCGCGATGGTTGCGCACGTCCTTGACGGCGGCCATGCCCTGGCTGGCTTCGCAGTTTTCGAGGCCGGTATTCTCGTAGCCCTTTTTCAGCGGGATCGACAGCAGGCTGCCGTCGGTCTTGAAAGTCCAGGCGTGATAAGGGCAGCGAAAGAACTTGCCCGTGTTGCCGCAGGCCTCGCCCGCGACCATGGTGCCCTTGTGCGGGCAGCGGTTGTGCAGCACGCGCACCGTCTTGTCGCTGTGGCGCACCATCACCACGGGCTGGTTGCCGACGGTGGTGGTGACGTAGTCGCCCGAATTGGGCACCTGGCTGTCGTGGCCGACGAAGACCCAGGTGTTGGCGTACAGGCGCTCCATTTCCAGGTCGAACAGTTCCTGGTCAATGAAAAGGTCCTTGTGCACCTCGGTGTCGCGGAGCAGCGCGCGGATGGCGTCGGGATTGTCGCGGTATTTGGCCATGATGGCTTCCTCGTCGGGCTTACAGGTCCAGCACCAGGCGCGCGGACTTGGCGCGCGAGATGCAGATCTGGATGATCTTGCCGCTGGCCTTTTCGGTATCGGACAGGTAGTAGTCGCGGTGATCGGGCTCGCCTTCCAGCACGGTGGCTTGGCAGACGCCGCATTCGCCGCGCTTGCAGTCGTACATCGGGTCGCAGCCTTCGTCTTCCATGACCTCGACGATGGTCTTGTCGGCGGGAATCGTCAGCACGCGGCCGGACTGGCGCAGTTCGACCTCGAAGGCCTGGTCGCCGGCCTGCGCGGCGGCCGTGGTGAAGAGTTCGAAATGGATGTGGGCGTCGGGCCAGTGGCGCGCGTGCGCGCCCTGGATGACGGCGTCGATCAGGCCCTTCGGGCCACAGACATACAGGTGCTGGCGCGGGTTGGACGCGGCAAGCAGCGCCTGCAGATCGAACCGGCTGGACGGATCGTCGTCGGCGTGCAGCGTCAGGTCGTCGCCCGCCAGCGCCTGCAGTTCAGGCAGGAACGCAAGCTGGTCCTTGCTGCGGCCGCAGTAGTGCAGATGGAAGGCGCGGCCGGCTGACTTGAGCGCGGCGGCCATGGACGCGATGGGCGTGATGCCGATGCCGCCTGCGATCAGCACGACCGGCTCATCGCCCGCGGGGGATTCATGCAGCGGAAAGTCGTTCTTGGGGCCTTCCACGGTCAGGACGTCGCCCTCGGCCAGCGCGTGCATGTGGCGCGATCCGCCCTGACTGGGGTCTTCCAGCCGCACGCCCAGGCGATATTCCGCCGGCTCGGCAAAGCGGCCGGCTTCGGGCGCCAACTGCACCAGCGAATAGCAGCGCGGATCGCGCAGGCCCGGCACCGTCACCTTCAGGTGCGCGCCGGGGCCAAACGCGGGCAACGTGCCGCCGTCTTCGCGCGCCAGCCGGAACGAGCGGATCAGCGGTGATTCCTGCCGGACTTCCCGGACGATCAGTTTGAGTGTCTGCACGATGTCTGTCTCTTTCTGGTGTCGGCCTCAGGCGGCCAGTTTTTCCGCGATCTGGCGTTCCATGGGCTCGCACTTCACGTTGGCGAGCGCGGTGTCGCGCAGCGCGCGCAGCGCGTCGGCGGCATCGGGGCGGCCAACCAGCTGGTCCGCAGCCGCGATGAGCTGCCGGTATTTGCCGCCGCCGCGCACATGGGTGTCGCTGTAGCCCTTGACCAGGCGGCGGCAGTTGACGGTTTCGACGGCCAACGCGTAGTCGCGCGGGGCCAGCCGCGCCACCAGCGCCAGCCACGATTCCAGCGATTCGCTTTCGATCTGATGACGCAGCGTGCTGCGGCGGAAGCGCCGCATGCCGGCCAGCGTGTACAGCATCAGGAATCCGCCCAGCGTGCCGCTGCGCAGGCGGCGGCCCTTGCCGAGCCGGCGTTCGACGAAGCCGCCGAAGGCCTTGGAGTTTTCCAGCCAGCGGCCCAGCCGCACCGGCAACGTGCCGCAGATTTCTTCCAGCCGGGGATGCATGAATTCGGTCGTGTCGACGAGCTGGCCGGCGCGCGCGCCGACTTCCGTGCGCACGCGGTCAAAGCGCGTGCCGCGGGTCTTGAGGTCCGCCACGCGGATCACGTCGTCGTAGGCCATGGCGGTGGCCACGTAACGCGCCGCGGCGCAGGTCAGCGCCCATTGGTGCGCGTCGCCGCCGTGCTGCGCATCCAGGTCGCGGATGGCCTTCATGCGGCGCAGGTAGTCTTCGGCGTAGGGCAGATCCTGGAATTCGATCTGGCGGCGCACGCCGGCGGTCAGCATGGGCTGGGCACAGGCGGGGAAATCGCGCCGGATGGCGTCCAGCAACGCCTGCGCGCGCGGGCTGGCGGCGCGCTCGGGTACGTCCGGAACAGGGCGCGTCAGGTCGATGGCGGCAGGCTGCCCGGGCGCCGAGTTGGCCGACTCGAAACCCAGCGCAAAGGCGCGCAGGCTGGCGTCCACGCCCAGGCCCGCGCGGCGCACGGTGGCCTCGAAGTCGTCACGAGTGAAGGGCAGGGCGCCGCTGCCGGCCACCGCGCCAAACAGGCTGGCGCTGATGACGCTGCCGGCGCGGTCGGCCAGGTCCTGCAGATCAAAGCACAGGAAGCGCCGCGCCGCCGCGCGGCCGGCTTCCAGCACCTTGTTGGGATCGGCGATGCCGTTGCCGGGCGCGGACTTCTCGCTGACGGCAAAACTGCGGTGCGACGACGCGATCAACACCGTGCGGTCGGGCGTCACGAGGCCGCGCTGGATGGCCCGGCCGCCTTCCATCAGTTCGGCCGCCACCACCAGGTCCACGTCGCCCGGCGTGGGCATCAGCGCCAGCGCGGGTTGGCGGCCGGCGCGCTGCACATCGGCCTCGGGCAGCAGTTCCAGGTAGTAGATCGTGGCGCCGGTGCGCTGCGCCACGCCGGGCACCGAGGTGGTCTGCGCCCACCAGCCGGCGTGCTCGGCCATGTCGACGATCCAGTCGGCCAGCACGCCGCCGCCCTGGCCGCCCATGGCCAGGATCGCGATCTTGATGGGGTTGCCTTGCTGCATCACCGCCGCGTTCATGTTGCTGGGTTCCTCAAAGCGCGCTTTGCGCCAGACGCGCCGCGCGGCGCCGTTGCAGGAAGCCGATCACCGCGCCGCGCATGCGCGCCAGGAAGCGGTCGGCGCCGGTCGGGTTGTGGATGATGTCGGCACGGTAGAACGACGGACACAGCACGGCCGCGTGCGCGACCTCGCCGCAGTTGCCGCAGCCCACGCAGCTGCTTTCCACGTGCGCGACCGGGTCTTCCTTGAGCGGATCGCCGCTGTCCTTGACCGTCAATGACGGACACCCGGACAGCCGGATACAGGCGTGATCGCCGGTACAGACGTCGGGATCCACGCCAAAGCGTTCCTTCACGACCCGCTTGCCTTCCTTGACCGCCTTGTTGAACAGGGGTTTGACGCGCCGCTGCTTGTTCAGCATGCATTCGGACTGCGCGATGATGACCTTCGGGCCCTTGATGTCGGTGGTCAGCGCCTCTTCGATGGTGGCGCGCACCTTGGCCACGTCGTAGGTGCGGTCCAGCGTGCGCACCCACTTCACGCCCACCCCGCGCACGGCCTGGTCGATCGGGTTGTTGGTCGAGCGATCGGGGTTGTCGGCGCGCGAGGACAGGATGTCCTGTCCGCCGGTAGCCGACGCGTAGAAGTTGTCCACGATGACGATGACGCCGTCGTACTTGTTGAACACCGCGTTGCCAATGCCCGACGCCAGCCCGTTATGCCAGAAGCCGCCGTCGCCCATGATCGAGATGGGCCGCTTGGCGGCCGGCACGTTGAAGGCGGCCGCGCTGGAAGCGCCCAGGCCGTAGCCCATCGTCGTGGCGCCCAGGTTGAAGGGCGGCAGGATGGAAAAGAGATGGCAGCCGATGTCGCACGAAATGTGGTGCTGGCCCAGCGTTTCCTGCGCCAGCGTCAGCGCGGAAAAGATGGGCCGCTCCGGACAGCCCGTACAGAAGCCCGCGGGCCGCGGCGGCACAACGGCCGCCAGGCCTTCGACGTGCTTGTGGAAGGTGATGGGCTGCTCGGCGGGGCGCGGCGGCTTGGGGCGCGAGACCTCGGTGATGGTGAGCTGGGGCTCGGGCTGCACTTCTGCCTGCGCATCCACCGCTACCGCCGGATGCGTCTGCAGCGATTCCGGCCGGTTGCGCTTGAGGAATTCCCGCAGGCCGTCGCGCATGACCTGGGTCGTGTATTCGCCCGCCATCGGCAGCACGTCCTTGCCGGACAACTGCGTGCTCACACCGGCGCGGCGCAGCACTGCGTGCAGGTTCTGCTCGATGTAGTCCGGTTGCCCTTCTTCCAGCAGCAGCACGGCGCGCTTGCCGCGGCAAAAATCGATGACCTCGTCCTCAATGACGGGGTAGGTCACGTTCATCACGTACAGCGGGATGCGGCTGTTGCCGAAGTTGTCGGCCAGGCCCAGCAATTGCAGCGCGCGGATCACGCCGTTGTACAGACCGCCTTGCAGGATCAGGCCGATGTCGTCCTGGTCGCCGTCAAAGTGCTCGTTGAGCTGGTTTTCCTTGATGTAGCGGATGGCGGCCGGCCAGCGCTCCTTGATCTTTTCCTGCTCGTGCAGGAACGAGGCCGGCGGCAGCACGATGCGGCTGGTGTCGCGCGCCGGGCTTTCCAGCGCCTTTGCCAGGCTGAACGCCGGGCGCTTGTTTTCCTTGGCGATGAAGCGGCCATGCACATGACAGCCGCGGATGCGCAATTGCAGCATCACAGGCGTCTTGCTGGCTTCCGAAAGCGCAAAGCCGTCTTCCACCGCCTTGACCATGCTTTCCAGGTTAGGGCGCGGATCCAGCAGCCAGATCTGCGACTTCATGGCGAACGCGTGCGAGCGTTCCTGCATGATCGACGAGCCTTCGCCGTAGTCTTCGCCCACGATGACGAGCGCGCCGCCGGTGACGCCACCCGAGGCCAGGTTGGCCAGCGCGTCGGAGGCGACGTTGGTGCCCACCGTGGATTTCCAAGTCACGGCGCCACGGATCGGGTACATGACGGAGGCGGCCAGCGTGGCTGCGGCGGTGGCTTCCGAGGCGCTCGCCTCGAAGTGCACGCCCAGTTCCTGCAGGATGTCGTTGGCGTCGGCCAGCACGTCCATCAGATGCGAGATCGGCGAGCCCTGATAGCCGGCCACGTAACCCACGCCGGATTGCAGCAGCGCCTTCGTGACGGCAAGAATCCCTTCGCCGCGAAATTCCTCGCCCGCGCCGATGCGCAGTTGCTGGACTTCTTTCTTGAAAGACCTTTCCGCCATCTTGGATCCCTTTCGCGGACCCCGTCGGGATCCTTAATCCGTGCTGCCGTGCAGCATCGTCTTGCCACGAAAACATCGCCTGAAAAATACTTTAGGAGTCAACGTTTTAGCTGTCAATAAAAAAGATGAAATTTCATGGAAATTAAAAAATATCACGCAAAAACAAGGGTGTATATACTGGTTGTTCTCTAGGTTTTTGACGGATTGAGGGCGCTGCAATGGTGCAAAAACGGGTTGCGATTTGGGGTATACCCTGTGCTGCGCAACAGCATTGCGGTACATCATGGCGCACGGCTGCGCCGTCGTGGTGCAATGCGCTTTTCGGCAACGGGGCAGGCCTTCGAAATGGGTGCGTGGGAGCAAACCAACATGCAGGCAGATAAGCCACGCGGCACGCGCGCCGCCGCAACGGGCCCGCGGTTCGTCGACGGCTACCTGGCCTATCTGCTTGCGCAGGCCAGTCAGCGCATCTCGGCGGAATTCCATCAACAGGTCAAAGCCGCAGGCCTGTCCGTAACCGAATGGCGCGTGCTCGCCAGCTTGCAAGGCAGCGCCGGCGAAACCATCGGCAGCCTGGCCGTGCTGGCCATCACCAAGCAGCCCACGCTCAGCAAGGTCGTGCAGCGCATGGAGGCCGACGGTCTGGTGGCCCGCACGGGCGTGCGAGCCGACCGCCGCCAGACGCGGGTTTGCATCACGGCCAAGGGCTCCAACCTCATCGGCGGCCTGTGCGATCAGGCTTTGCAGCACCAGAAGGCGGTGCTGGCGCCCTTCGGCGAAGAAAAGGCCGCGCTGCTGATCGACATGCTGGACGTGCTGATGACCGAACACGTTCCCCTGGAACTTCCCATCGACCCGGACGAATAACGCCGTCCGTTGCAAGCGCGCACTCGAACGTCGTTTGGTCCGATTATTTTGTTACATGCTTATGCGTCCCCGGTTGTCGTTCCCCAGTGAAAACAATCGCCGGTACGCGCAAACCCTGAATTGACGCGGGTCTTGTGGGTAGGCACACTCGCGCCGGTATTCAGACTACTGTCAGGAGTTGACACTTATGCGCCGCACTTTGATTGCTATCGCGATCGCCGCCGCCGTGGCAGTGCCCTCGATCGGGCAAGCCAAGACCTTCCGCTGGGCCGCCCAGGGCGACATCCTCACGTTCGATCCGCACTCGCAGAACGAAGGCATGACGATCGCCGCCAACAGCTACATCTACGAGCCCCTGGTCGACTACGACAAGTCCTTCAAGGTGTCGCCGCGCCTGGCCACCGAATGGGAGCAGGTGTCGCCCACGCTGTACCGCTTCAAGCTGCGCCCCAACGTCAAGTTCCATGACGGCGCCGCGTTCACGGCGGACGACGTCGTGTTCTCGATCCACCGCGCCATGGCGCCCACGTCGAACTACAAGGCCTACACCACCGGCATCAAGGAAGCGCGCAAGATCGACGACCTGACCGTCGAGATCGAAACCTCGGCGCCCAACCCCGTGCTGCTGCGCCAGCTGACCAACGTGTTCATCATGAACAAGGCCTGGTCCGAAAAGAACAACATCGCCAAGCCGCAGGACTTCGTCAACAAGGAAGAAACCTACGGCGCGCGCAACACCAACGGCACCGGTCCCTACAAGCTCAAGAGCCGCGAAGTCGACGTGCGCACGGTCTTCGAGGAAAACAAGGACTGGTGGAACAAGGCCGGCAAGGTCGGCAACGTGACCGAAGTCGTCTTCACGCCGATCAAGCAAAACGCCACGCGCACCGCCGCGCTGTTGTCCGGCGAGATCGACTTCGTGCTGGATCCGGCCGCGCAAGACCTGGACCGCCTGCGCCAGTCGCAGAAGGTCGTCGAGGGCAACGAATACCGCACCATCTACCTGGGCCTGGACCAGAAGCGTCCGGAGCTGCAGTACTCCAACATCAAGGGCAAGAACCCCTTCCAGGACGTGCGCGTGCGCGAAGCGCTGTACCGCGCCATCGACGTGGACGCCATCAAGCGCGCCGTGATGCGCGGCCTGTCGGCGCCCACCGGCACGATGATCGCGCCGCAGGTGCATGGCTGGGCCGAGTCCGTGCACAAGCGCGTGCCCTACGACCCCGAAAAGGCCCGCGCCCTGCTCAAAGAAGCCGGCTACGACGGCACGCTGAACTTCACGCTGGACTGCCCGAACAACCGCTACATCAACGACGAAGCCATCTGTCAGGCCGTCGTCGGCATGTGGGCCAAGGTCGGCGTCAAGGCCACCATGAACGCCATGCCGCGCTCCACGTACTTCCCGAAGGTGCAGTCGTTCGACACCAGCGCCTACCTGTTCGGGTGGGGCGTGCCCACGTTCGACGCCATGTACACGCTGCAGAACCTGATCCGCACCAAGGGTGAGGGCGCCGACGGCATGTACAACCTGGGCAACTACAGCAACAAGGAACTCGACGTCATCATCGATCGGATCAAGACCGAGACCGATGAGAAGAAGCGCGACGCCGACATCATCACCGTGCTGGAAGGGCACGCCAAGGACTTCGGGCATATCCCGCTGCACGACCAGGTCATCCCCTGGGCCATGCGCAAGAACGTCACGGTCATCCACCGTGCCGACAACCGCCTCGTTGCCGATTGGGTCAAGGTTGACTGATCCAGGCTAACCAGACGGCGGGACCTACCCGGTTCCGCCGTCTTGCTTTTTTCCGCCTATGTTCGCTTTCATACTGCGTCGCCTGTTGCAGGCCGTAGCGGTGATGCTCACCGTCGCGCTACTGGCCTTTGTGCTTTTCCAATACGTCGGCGACCCCGTCACCATCATGCTGGGGCAGGACGCCACCGATGCCGAGCGCATCGAGCTGCGTGAACGCCTGGGCCTGAACGAGCCCGCCATCGTTCAATTCGGCCATTTCGTGGCCAACGCCGTGCAGGGCAATTTCGGCATCTCCCTGCGCCAGAGCGAACCCGTTTCCACCCTGCTGAAGTCCCGTTTGCCCGCCACCCTCGAGCTGTCCATGGTGGCCGCGTTGCTGGCGCTCGTCGTGGGCGTGCCGCTGGGCGTGTACACGGCGCTCAAGCGCAACAGCCTGGTTTCCCAGATGCTGCTGGCCGGCTCGCTGCTGGGCGTGTCGCTGCCGACCTTCCTGATCGGCATCCTGCTGATCCTGGTGTTCTCGGTGCAACTGGGCTGGCTGCCCAGCTATGGGCGCGGCGATACCGTCAGCCTGGGCTGGTGGACGTCGGGCCTGTTCACCGCCACGGGCTGGAAGCACCTCATCCTGCCGTCCATCACGCTGTCGCTCTTCCAGATGACGCTGGTGCTGCGGCTGGTGCGCTCCGAAATGCTGGAGGTCCTGCGCTCGGACTACATCAAGTTCGCGCGCGCCCGGGGTCTGAAGCGCCGCGCCATCCACTTTGGCCACGCGCTCAAGAACACGATGGTGCCCGTCATCACCATCACCGGCCTGCAGTTGGGCGGCATCATCGCCTTTGCCATCGTGACCGAGACCGTGTTCCAGTGGCCGGGCATGGGCCTGCTCTTCATCCAGGCGGTCCAATTCGCCGACGTGCCGGTGATGGCCGCGTACCTGTGCCTGATCGCGCTGGTGTTCGTGGTCATCAACCTGATCGTCGATCTTCTGTATTTCGTCGTGGACCCGCGGCTGCGTTCCGGGCTGACTCGCGGGGGGGCTCACTGATGCGCGCCGTACTTAAACGCTGGTGGGACAGCGACATTGCCTGGGCCTGGCGCCGGGCGCCCGTGGCCATCGTCGCCACGCTGCTGCTTGCAGCCCTGTTGATCGGTTCCTTCGGAGCCGGCTGGGTCGCGCCGCACAACCCGTTCGACCTGACCAAGGTCGAACTGCTGGACGCGCTGCTGCCGCCGGCCTGGGAACCCAACGGGCAGGCCACGTACCTGCTGGGCACCGACAGTCAGGGCCGCGATCTGTATTCGGCCATCCTGTACGGCACGCGCGTGTCGCTGTTGATCGGCCTGGCCTCGGTGCTGCTGTCGATGGTGATCGGCATCGTGCTGGGCTTGATCTCCGGTTATGCCGGCGGCCGCATCGACGCGTTCATCATGCGTGTTGCCGACGTGCAGCTCTCGTTCCCCGCCATCCTGATCGCGCTCCTGATCGACGGCGTGGCGCGGGCGGCAGTGCCGCGCGAGCTGCACGAGATCATCGCTTTTCCGGTGCTGATCGGCGCTATCGCGCTGGCCGGCTGGCCGCAGTACGCGCGCACGGTGCGCGGCTCGACGCTGGTGGAAAAGAACCGTGAATACGTGCAGGCCGCCCGCGTGATCGGCGTGGCCTCGCCCGTCATCATGTTCCGCCACGTGCTGCCCAACGTGCTGGGTCCGGTGCTGGTGCTGGCCACGGTCCACCTGGCCACCGCCATCATCACCGAGGCGACGCTGTCGTTCCTGGGGGTGGGGGTGCCGCCGACCGCGCCGTCGCTGGGCACGCTGATCCGGATCGGCAACGATTTCCTGTTTTCCGGAGAGTGGTGGATCACCATTTTCCCGGGCGCGGCGCTGGTGCTGCTTGTGCTGTCGGTCAACCTGCTGGGTGACTGGCTGCGCGACGCACTGAACCCGCGGCTGAACTGAGGTAAACCATGAGCGCATTACTTGAAGTCCGCAACCTGCGCGTGGAGTTTCCCACGCGCCGCGGCACGCTACGCGCCCTGGACGACGTGTCCTTTTCCATCCAGGCTGGCGAAGTCCTGGGCGTGGTGGGCGAATCCGGCGCCGGCAAGTCGCTGACCGGCGCCTCCATCATCGGCCTGCTCGAACCCCCGGGCCGCATCGCGGCCGGCGAGATCCTGCTGGCCGGCCGTCGCATCGACAACCTGCCCGACGAACAGATGCGCCGCGTGCGCGGCCGCGAGATCGGCGCGGTGTTCCAGGACCCGCTGACGTCGCTGAATCCGCTGTACACGGTGGGCCGGCAACTGGCTGAAACCATCGTCACCCACCTGGACATGACCTGGTCGCAGGCGCGCAACCGCGCGGTCGAGCTGCTGGCGTCCACCGGCATTCCCGCCGCGCGCGAGCGCATCGACCACTACCCGCACCAGTTCTCCGGCGGCATGCGCCAGCGCGTCGTGATTGCGCTGGCCCTGGCCGCCGAGCCGAAACTGGTGGTGGCCGACGAACCCACCACCGCGCTGGACGTGTCGATCCAGGCGCAGATCATCGAACTGCTCAAACGCCTGTGCCGCGAAAACGGCACGGCGGTCATGTTGATCACGCACGACATGGGCGTCATCGCCGAGACCGCCGACCGCGTGGCGGTGATGTACGCCGGCCGCGTGGCCGAGATCGGGCCGGTGGCCGACGTGATCCACAAACCGCGCCATCCCTATACGTCGGGACTGATGGGGTCCATTCCCACGCTGGAAGGCCACACCGAACGGCTGGTGCAGATCGACGGCAGCATGCCGCGCCTGAACGCCATCCCGCCGGGCTGTGCGTTCAATCCCCGCTGCGGCCAGCGCCTGCCGCGCTGCGCGCACGACCGCCCGGAGTTGATGCCCGCGGGCACGTCGCGCGCGGCCTGTTGGCTGCATGACAAAGGCAATACGTTGGAGGTGGCCGCATGAGCACGCCCTTGGTTCAAGTAAAGGACGCGGCGCGCTGGTTTGACGTATCGCCGCCCTGGCTGGAGCGCACGCTGGCGCGCAAGCCCAAAGTGATGCTGCGTGCGGTGGACGGCGTGTCGTTCGACATCGCCCGCGGCGAAACGCTGGCACTGGTGGGTGAATCCGGCTGTGGAAAATCCACGGTCGCGCGCATGCTGGTCGGGCTGTATGGCCTGACGCGCGGCGACATCCACTTCGACGGCCAGCCGCTGTCGCGCATGTCCGAACCCGGCGGGCGCGCCTTGCGCAAGCGCCTGCAGATGATCTTCCAGGATCCCTATGCCAGCCTGAATCCGCGCTGGCGCGTGGGCCGCATCATCGCCGAGCCGATGCTGACGCATACGCAGATGTCGCCCGCGGACCGCGTGGCGCGCGTGGGCGAACTGCTGCGGCAAGTGGGCCTGGATCCCGCGGACCAGAGCCGCTATCCGCACCAGTTCTCGGGCGGGCAGCGTCAGCGCATCTCGATCGCGCGCGCGCTGGCGGTCAATCCGGAATTCCTGGTGTGCGACGAGCCCACCTCGGCGCTGGACGTGTCCGTGCAGGCGCAGGTGCTGAACCTGATGAAGGACCTGCAGCGCAAGCTGGGGTTGACGTATCTGTTCATCTCGCACAACCTGGCCGTCGTGCACCATGTGGCGGATCGCGTGGGCGTGATGTACCTGGGCCGCATGGTGGAAGTGGCGCCGCGTGACGAACTCTTCGCGCGGCCGCGGCATCCTTACACGCGGATGCTGCTCGAGGCGATTCCGGACATCAACGGCGCGGGCAAGCCGCGCACGGCGGTGGCGGGCGAGGTGCCCAATCCCCTGAATCCCCCGTCCGGCTGCACCTTTCATCCGCGCTGCCCGCACGCCAACGACCGTTGCAAGGCCGAAGCGCCGGTCGCGAAGCTGGCGGGGGTGTCGATCGTGGCCTGCCACGCGGTCGAGGAAGGCCGGATCACCGTGTGATTCTGTAGACGCCGTGGACCGGGCGCCTGCCCGGGCCGCGGCGCGCCGCTCAATGGCGGTGGTTGTGGTTGTGGACGTCGTCGTACGGCGTGTCGTCGTCTTCGTCGTCCGCGCCGTCGTCTTCTTCGTCTTCCTCGTCGGGATCCGGTTGCGGTTCCTCGGTCAGGGCAAAGGGCAGCACGTCTTCCAGGTTGTCGGACCAGGCGGATTCTTCACCGTCGTGGTCCAGCTTGATGAATCGCTCGCCGTCGTTCAGCGAGATCTGGATCGCCCAAAGGTACAGACAGTCGTAGGTGTCGTCATCGGACTGCGGCAAGCCGCCGCGGTTGCCGAGCAGGCGCGCGCCCGGCCCGCCCATCTGCACGTGGGTCTGTTCCTCGTCCGTCTCGGCCTTCTCGTCCATTGGGACGCCGTAGGTCACCCATTCGGTGCCTTCATCGCCCAGCACCACTTCCGCCAGCACGGGTTTGCCCAGATAGGCGCTGAGTGCATCCGCGGTCTTGGCCAGCATGTCCAGTTCGGGTGCGCTGAAATGGGTCAAGGAAGCGGGAGGAGTGGCAGAGGCGGACATGAAGGTTCCTGGGCGCGATGAGGCCGCGACGGCACGGCAGATACGTCAGGCGCTATTGTCGCGCGAACCGCGCTGCGGTGCATCGGGCGCTTGGATTACGAAGAAACGCGGGCGGTGTTCAGATGGCGTGCCGGGGCGGCAACATATCAGTGACGTATACAGCGGGTCGGACGGAGCCTACACTGGCCTGCTTTTCGTCTTTCTGCCTTCCCGTTTCATCCATGCGCTCCGACGCCCCGCAGCTCCCCCTCCGATTTTTCCTGTTTCCGCTTCTGGCCGCCCTGATCTGGTCGGTCAACATGATCGTCACCAAGATGGCCGCGGGCGTTATCGCGCCGGCGGCCATCGGCTTTTATCGCTGGGCGCTGGCGGGCATCGTCCTGACCCCGTTTGCGCTGCCCGGTGTCTGGGCGCAACGCCGCCAGGTGCTGGCGCACCTGCCGAAATTCGCCGTGCTGGGCGGACTGGGCATGGCGCTGTACCAAGGCCTGGCGTACGTGGCGGCCGCGTCCACCACCGCCACCAATATGGGCTTCATCACCGCGATGATCCCGCTCATGACCATCGCCGTCATGGCGGTCATCATGCGCGAGCGCCCCACGGCCATGGCGGTGCTGGGCAGCCTGGTGTCGCTGGCCGGGCTGGCGCTGCTGATCGGCGAGGGCGACCCGGCCCGGCTGCTGTCCGTGGGCGCCAACCACGGCGACGTGCTGATGGGGCTGGGCGCGCTGGCCTATGCGCTCTATGGCGTGCTGCTGCGGCGCTGGGCGCTGCCCGTGGGGCCGTGGCAGTCGCTGTACGTGCAGGTCGCGTTCGGCATTCTGTTCCAGCTTCCCGCCTTTCTGATGGCGGCGCCGTCGCCGCTCAATGCCGCCAACGTGCCGCTGGTGCTGTATGCGGCGGTGTTTCCGTCGCTGTTTGCGCCGTATCTGTGGATGCAGGGCGTGCGCCACCTGGGCCCCAATCGCGCCAGCATCTTCCTGAACGTCATGCCGGTGTTCACCGTGGCCATCGCGGCGCTGTTCCTCGATGAAAAGCCGCATCTGTTTCATATCGCGGGCGGTGCGCTGGCGCTGGCCGGCGTGATGCTGGCGCAAATGCGTACGCCGGGTCTGCCGGGCCGGGCCGAGAAGGCCAACTGAAGGCGGGCAAAGGCCCGGATCAACGCGAGATGGGGCCGGATCACGGCTGCCGCACGCCGGTCAGGGATCCGGCCTACAATCAACGGTTTCTCAGCTATATCTCACCTACGAGCCCATGGCCCAATACGTCTACACCATGAACCGCGTCGGCAAGATCGTGCCGCCCAAGCGGCAGATCCTGCGCGATATCTCCCTTTCGTTTTTTCCTGGCGCCAAGATCGGCGTGCTGGGCCTGAACGGCTCGGGCAAGTCGACGCTGCTGAAGATCATGGCGGGCGTCGACCGCGAGATCGAAGGCGAAGCCGTGCCCATGCCGGGCCTGAACATCGGCTACCTGCCGCAGGAACCGCAGCTCAACCCCGAGCACACGGTCCGCCAGGCGGTTGAAGAAGGCCTGGGCGCCGTCGTCACCGCCAAGAAGCGCCTGGACGAGGTCTACGCCGCGTACGCCGAACCCGACGCCGACTTCGACGCGCTGGCCGCTGAACAGGCCGAACTCGAAGCCATCATCGCCGCCGCCGCCTCCAGCGGCGCGGACGACATCGAACACCAGATGGAAATCGCCGCCGACGCGCTGCGCCTGCCGCCCTGGGATGCCACCGTCGGCAACCTGTCCGGTGGTGAAAAGCGCCGCGTGGCCCTGTGCCGCCTGCTGCTGTCCAAGCCCGACATGCTGCTGCTCGACGAACCCACCAACCACCTGGACGCCGAAAGCGTGGAGTGGCTGGAGCAGTTCCTGCACAAGTTCCCCGGCACCGTCGTCGGCGTGACCCACGATCGCTACTTCCTGGACAACGCGGCCGAATGGATCCTGGAACTGGACCGCGGCTACGGCATTCCCTGGAAGGGCAACTACAGCTCGTGGCTGGAACAGAAGGAAGACCGCCTCAAGCAGGAAGAGTCCTCCGAATCGGCGCGCCAGAAGACCATCAAGAAGGAACTGGAGTGGGTGCGCCAGAACCCGAAGGGCCGCCAAGCCAAGGCCAAGGCGCGTCTGGCCCGTTTCGAGGAACTGTCCTCGTACGAATACCAGAAGCGCAACGAAACCCAGGAAATCTTCATTCCGGTGGGCGAGCGCCTGGGCAACGAGGTCATCGAATTCAACAACGTCAGCAAAGCCTACGGCGACCGTCTGCTGATCGATAACCTCAGCTTCAAGGTGCCGCCGGGCGCGATCGTCGGCATCATCGGCGCGAACGGCGCCGGTAAGTCCACGCTGTTCCGCATGATCGCCGGCCGCGAGCAGCCGGATTCGGGCGAAGTCAAGATCGGCCAGACCGTGAAGCTCGCCTTCGTCGACCAGTCGCGCGACGCGCTGGAAGACAAGAAGACGGTGTTCGACGCCGTGTCCGATGGCGCCGACATCCTGACCGTCGGCAAGTTCGAGATGTCGTCGCGCGCCTACCTGGGCCGCTTCAACTTCAAGGGCGGCGACCAGAACAAGGTCGTGGGCCAGCTCTCGGGCGGCGAACGCGGCCGCCTGCACATGGCCAAGACGCTGATCGCCGGCGGCAACGTCCTGCTGCTTGACGAACCGTCCAACGACCTCGACGTCGAAACCCTGCGCGCCCTGGAAGATGCGCTGCTCGAGTTCCCCGGCAGCGTCATGGTCATCAGCCACGATCGCTGGTTCCTTGACCGTATCGCCACGCACATCATGGCCTTCGAAGGCGATTCGCAGGTCGTGTTCTTCGACGGCAACTATCAGGAATACGAAGCCGACAAGAAGCGCCGCCTGGGCGAAGAGGGCGCCAAGCCCAAGCGTCTGCGGTACAAGGCATTGAAGTAAACAACCGATTCCTCTGGTGTCCGACACCAGCCGAATGCCAAGAATCCCGGCCCAGCGCCGGGATTCTTTTTTGGTGTCAGACACCCGATTCAGTCCTACATTTTGCGGGGGTGTCAGACACCCGAATCAGTCCTACATTTTGCAGTGGTGTCAGACACCAGAATCAGTCCTACGTTTGGATCCTCTGAGATGTCAGACATCGGCCCGCGCGACATCACCGCCCCACAGCGTTATGCTGACCCCTTGCCCCCAGGAGTCCCCCACCATGCTGCTGTCCGCCTCCGATTCCACCCTGTTGATTGTCGACATGCAGGGCCGCCTGATGCCTGTCATCCACGAAGGCGACGCCGTGCTGAACGCCGCGCACAAGCTGGCGCAGGCGGCGCGGTTGCTCGATGTACCTGTCGTGGCCACCGAGCACCACAGCAAGATGCTGGGCGTCACCGTGGACCCGTTGCGCGAGCTGGTGCAGGCCACGTTCCAGAAGATGCACTTTTCGTCAGCGCGCGAACCAGGTTTCGACGACTGGCTGCCCGCCTCGCGCAAGACGGTGCTGGTGGCCGGCTGCGAGGCGCATATCTGCGTGCTGCAAACCGTGATCGGTCTGGTGCACCTTGGCTACAAGACGGTGCTTGTCGCGGATGCGGCCGGATCGCGCAAGCCGTCGGACCATCATGCCGCGCTGCGCCGCGCGCGCGCTCATGGCGCGGAGATCGTCACGACAGAGATGGCGATTTTCGAGTGGATGGAGACGTGCGAGCACCCGCGCTTCCGCGACGTGTTACGTCTGGTCAAATAGCCGCCGGCCCTTGCAACATCGTTCCCAGGGGAGTGCAAAAGTTCGCTCTCCCTTTGACACAATTCCTGGGTAAACCTAACACCGTGTCCCCGGATAATTTGCGATCCTGAAAGCTCTAAACCCCTAAAGGTCCGCTCGCTCGCATTTTGATTCTCCGGTGCGGCCCCGGGTAAAAGAATAGGAGCTACATCATGAAAATCGCATCGCTTTCCAAGATCTGTGCCGCTGTGGCGCTGGCTGCCACCATGGCGGGTTGTTCATCGTGGGATGGCATGAGCCATCGCCAGAAGAGCACCGTGGGGGGCGCCGCACTCGGCGGCGTCGCGGGTGCGGTGATCACTAACGGCGGCGTGCTCGGCACGGTCGGCGGCGCGGCGATCGGCGGTGTGATCGGCGACCAGGTCGGCAAGCGTTAAGCCTTCCTCGTCCCAAAAAGCAACGCCCGGCAATGCCGGGCGTTTTTTATGCGCAACGCGCGCCGGCAAGGCCGGCGCACAGCAGAGACGTCACGTCTCGTTTTGCGGCATTTCGATCTTCACTTCCAACACTTCCAGCGTGTCCTGGCGTTCCAGGTGCACCTTGATGTCTTCAGGATTGATCTTCACGTACTTGGAGATGACCGCGATCAGTTCCTGCTGAAGCTGCGGCAGGTAATCGGGCGAATCCCCGCGGCCACGCTCGTGGGCAAGGATGATCTGCAACCGTTCTTTGGCGACGGACGCGGAGGTCTTCTTTTGACCGAGCAGAAACGACAGGAAGGACATCGCTTACTTGCCTCCGAACAGGCGTTTCAGGAAACCCGGCTTTTCGTAGTCGGTAAAGCGCAGGGCCTTGTCTTCGCCAAGGTAACGGCTGACGACGTCCTTGTAGGCTTCCGAGACGTCGGTGTCTTTCAGGTGGATGGCCGGCAGGCCCTGGTTCGACGCCTGCAGCACGGCTTCCGATTCGGGAATCACGCCGATGAGCTTGATGCGCAGGATGTCTTCAATGTCGGTCAGCGACAGCATCTCGCCGTCGGACACGCGCTTGGGGTTGTAGCGGGTCAGCAGCAGGTATTCCTTGACCGGCTCGTCGCCCTCGACGGCGCGCTTGGACTTGGCGGCCAGGATGCCCAGGATGCGGTCCGAGTCACGCACCGACGAGACTTCCGGGTTGGTCACCACCAGCGCGTCATCCGCAAAATACGCGGCCATCAGCGCGCCGGTTTCGATGCCGGCGGGCGAATCGCAGACGATGTAGTCGAAACCCATTTCCTTCAGGTCATTGATGACCTTTTCCACGCCTTCCTGCGTCAGCGCATCCTTGTCGCGCGTTTGCGAGGCGGGCAGGATGAAAAGGTTTTCAAGCTGCTTGTCCTTGATGAGCGCTTGCTTGAGGGTCGCTTCGCCCTGGATCACATTGACGAAGTCATACACCACGCGACGCTCGCAACCCATGATGAGGTCGAGGTTGCGCAGGCCGACGTCGAAGTCGATGACAGCGGTCTTGTGGCCCCGCATCGCGAGGCCCGCGGAAAAACTGGCGCTCGTCGTGGTTTTGCCCACGCCGCCTTTGCCGGAAGTCACCACAACAATGCGTGTCATGACGATCAAACCCTTATGTTCGAATAAATCGCGTTATCGTAAAGCAAAAAGCCCGTGTAAGGCTTCTTACAGGATGTGTTGAGATTTGAGCGGGCCGCGGCCGCGCCGCCGTCTCGCAGGATGCCGCGCCCCGGGCGCGGCATCAGGCCTTCAGCGCTTCGATGCGCAGCGTGTCGCCATCCAGGCGGACCAGCGCAGGCTGGTTCTGCAGCGTGCCATCGAGCTTGTCTTCGACCACGCGGTAGACGCCCGCGACGGCCAGCAATTCCGCATCCAGATGCGTCGTGAAGATGCGTGCCGACGTGTCGCCGCGCGCGCCGGCCATGGCCTTGCCGCGCAACGGACCGTAAACGTGCACGTTGCCGTCGGCGATGACTTCGGCGCCCTGGCTGACCATGCCGATCACCACCAGATCCGTATGCCGTGCGTAAACGCGCTGGCCCGAGCGCAGCGGCCGCGTGACCACCAGCGCCGACGACGAGTGCGGGGCGGCGGCCGTCGGGCTGGGCGCGGACGTGGTGCTGCTGGCCGCGCGGGCGGGCAGGGGATCGGCGTCGGCCGCGGGCTTTTCGGCCTGCGCTTCGGCCTTTGCATCGGCAACGTCAGCGGCCGCCGTCTTGTCCTGCGCCGCGGTATCGGCGGCAGACGTCTGCGCGGCAAGCGCCGACGTGTCGGTGGGTGCGGGCGCGATCTCGACGGCGGCGGCCGGCACGGACGGCACGGGCGTCGCGACGTCGTTCGGCGGCGCGGTGTCCACCACGGGGGCGGGTCGCGCGGCAGGCGTGGACAGTTCGACCGGGGTCAGGCCGGCATCGCGCGCGGCTTGCAGATTGGCGCCTTCGGCCACCACGCCGATCGGAGGCAGGTTGTGGCCGCGCAGCGACGCGACCAGCGCCGGCCAGTCGATCGTTTCCTCGACCCGGCTGGCGTCGATGACGACGGGCTCGTTTTCAAAGAAGCTGCCGGCATCCGCCATGCGCTTGGCCAGCGCTGCGTTCAGGCGTTCGGGATCGGCGCTATGCAAAACCACCCGGATGGCATACAGGGTGGCGCTCTTGAAGTCCAGGGCTAGGGATTCAGTGTTCATCTTGATTGTGGCTGGCGGTCCGGGCGGCGGAAAACGGCGCGCGCAACCGGCTGCGGGATGTCGGGGATGATAACCCGCCGGGGGCGGCCTGCGCCGGGCGCAGGGCGAAAGAAAAAGGCGCCACAAGGCGCCTTTTCCCGGTATTGCGCACGCGGGCGCGTCAGCCTTGCACCCACGAATCGCGCAGGGTCACGATGCGGTTCAGCACCGGCGCGTCGGGCGTCGAGTCCTTCAGGTCAGCCGTGAAGTAGCCCAGGCGCTCGAACTGCCAGGTCGCGCCCGGCGTGGCCACCGTGCCCGGTTCCAGCCAGGCCGTGACGGTCTGCTTGGAGTTGGGGTTCAGGCAGGCCAGGAAGTCCTTGTCGCCGCCGTCCGGACGCGGATCCGCGAACAGGCGGTCGTACAGGTGAATCTGCGCGGGCACCGCGTGCGCCGCGCTGACCCAGGTGATGTTGCCTTTGACCTTGACGCTGTCAGCGCCCGGGGTGCCGCTCTTGGTGTCCGGCAGGTATTCGGCCTGCACTTCGACGACCTCGCCGGCCTCGTTCTTGGTGAAGCCGGTGCAGCGCACGACATAGCCGTACTTCAGACGCACCGTGTTGCCCGGGAACAGGCGGAAATACTTCTTGGGCGCTTCCTCGCGGAAGTCGTCGCGCTCGATCCACAACTCGCGCGACAGCGGGAACTCGCGCACCCCGGCTTCGGGGTCGTGCGGATTGCGCGGCGCGGTGCAGGTCTCGGTCTGGCCTTCCGGGTAGTTGGTGATGACCAGCTTGATCGGGTCCAGCACGGCGACCGAGCGGGCGGCGATGGGGTCCAGGTCGTCGCGCACGGCCTGTTCAAGCAGGCTGTAGTCGATGCGCGAATCGGACTTGGAGACGGCGGTGCGGTCGCAGAACAGGCGGATCGACGCGGGCGTGTAGCCGCGGCGGCGCAGGCCGAAAATGGTGGGCATGCGCGGGTCGTCCCAGCCGTCCACATGGCCTTCCTTCACCAACTGCAGCAGCTTGCGCTTGCTGGTGACGACGTAGCTCAGGTTCAGGCGGGCAAATTCGTACTGGTGCGGCAGCGGCAGGGCCAGCTTGCCCAGTTCGGCCAGGCGCGCCAGGATCCAGTCGTAGAACGGGCGCTGATCTTCGAATTCAAGCGTGCAGACGCTGTGCGTGATGCCTTCCAGCGCGTCTTCCACCGGGTGCGCCCAGCTGTACATCGGGTAGATGCACCACTGGTCGCCGGTGCGATGGTGCGTGGCGTGGCGGACGCGATACATGACCGGATCGCGCAGGTTGATGTTGGGCGACGCCATGTTGATCTTGGCGCGCAGCACCAGGCTGCCGTCCGGATGCTTGCCGTCGCGCATTTCGCGCAGCAGCGCGATGGACTCGGCGGCCGGGCGGTTGCGCCAGGGCGAATCCGTGCCGGGTTCGGTCAGCGTGCCGCGGTTGGCGCGGATTTCTTCCGCGCTCTGTTCGTCGACGTAGGCGTGGCCGGCTTCGACCAGGGCTTCGGCAAACTCATACATATAGCCGAAGTAGTCGCTGGCGAAGTACAGGTTCTCGCGGCCGTCGGCCTTCCAGTCAAAGCCCAGCCAGTGGACGGCCTCGATGATGGCGTCGACGTATTCCTGGTCTTCTTTCTCGGGGTTGGTGTCGTCGAAACGCAGGTGACAGACGCCGCCGAAGTCGCGCGCCAGGCCGAAGTTCACGCAGATGCTCTTGGCGTGGCCGATGTGCAGGTAGCCGTTGGGCTCCGGCGGAAAACGCGTGCGGATGCGCGCCGGGTCCGCGTCTCCCTGCTGCTGCATGGCCGCCGGACCAGGCTTGCCCGCCCAGCGCTTGCCCTGGAAGCGGTTGGCTTCGAGGTCGTCTTGGACGATGTTGAGCAGGAAGTTTGATGCGGCGGGGGTCGGCGTCGGGGCGGTGGTCATTCTTGAAAGAATAGGAAAAAGCAGCGACAAAGCGTCAATTTTGCCACGTTCCGCAGCGCGGCCATTTTTGCCACGCCTTCAACCGGTTTCGATCGGCCCCCATAGTCATGTAACTGGCTCTACACTACGGGCCATTATGGATATCTCGACCCTATCCCTGGCCCGGGCGCAGTTTGTGGCCAGCCTTAGCTTCCTGGCGCTTTTCCTAGCCGTCTCTCTGGCGCTGGCCTGGGTGCTGCTGTTCTTCAAGATCCGGGCCCGGTGGTCCAGCCACGGTGGCTGGACGGCGGCCTACCGCTTCTGGGTCCGCATCTTTGCGCTGTCCTTCGTGTTGACGCTGGCCGCCAGCGTGCCCGTCCTGATCCAGATCGGCAGCCTGTGGGCGGGCCTGATGGACAAGATCGGCAACGTGGCCGGTCCGCTGCTGGGCTACGGCATCCTGTCCGTCTTCATCCTCAAGTCCTGTTTCCTGGGCGTCATGCTGTTCGGCCAGCGCCGCGTGTCCGATGGCGCGCACACGCTGGCCGTCCTGATGGTGGCGGCCGGGCAGCTCGTCGCCGTCTTCTGGGTGCTTGCCCTGCAATCGTGGATGCAGACGCCGGACGGCGCGCTGCTGGTCGACGGCCGCTACCAGGTCTATGACTGGTACAAGGTCGTGCTCAATCCCTCGGTCGGCTGGCGCATGGCCGTGGTCATGGTCGGCGCGGCGCTGGCCGCCTCGTTCCTCATGATGGGCGTGACCGCGCTGCAGGCGTTGCGGCGGCCGCTGGGCGAGGGCGAGCGCAGCGCGTTCAAGACGGCGCTCGTGGTGGCCGTGGTGGCCGCGTTCCTGCAGGTACCCGTGGCGACCGGCGCGGGTCAGATGATGGCCAAGCTGCAACCGGCCAAGGCCGCGGCCGCGGCGGGCTTCTGGGAAAGCGGCCCCGTGCCGCAACTGGTGCTGTTCGGCTGGCCCGACGCGCGCGGGCACGTCAACGAAGGCGACCTCACGATCAATAACGCCGGCGGCATGTGGCTGCATCGCAATGCGGACGGCACCTACCAGGGCCTGGACAAATATTCGGGCATGCTGCCGCCGGTGGCGCTGACCTTCTGGTCGCTGCGCGTGGCCGTCGGCCTGGGGCTGCTGATGCTGGCCGTGGCGTGCGTGACCTTCCTGTGGACGTTCCGGCGCGGCATGGACCCGTCGGTCCTCCCGCCGTGGTGGCAGCGGGTCCTGTGCGGCATGATGTTCTCCGGCGGCATCGCCGTCGTGGCCGGCTGGTGGGTCTCCATCATCGGGCTGCAACCCTTTGTCGTGAACGGCACCGTCACGCAATCCGAAGTCCTGGGCTCCGTGCCCTCCAGCACCGTGCTGTACGGGCTGGCCGGCTACGGACTGCTGTACGCGCTGCTGCTGGCCGCGTTCGCCGGCATGCTGTTCCATGCGGCGCGCTACGGCGTCGTGCCTGTGCGCAAGCTGAGCGGAGGTGCGCCATGATCGCCATGCTGGCTGCGTCGCAAGGCCTGAGCCCCGACGATCCTTCGTTCTGGATGCCGCTCGCCTTCATGGCGCTGCTGTTTGTCGTGATTGCCGCGGGCATGGTCCTGGACGGCTTCGACCTCGGCGTGGGCATCCTGCTGCAGATCGCGCCGGAACACGAGCGCGGCCGCATGATGAGCCTGCTCAGCCCGTGGCGCGACGCCAACGAGTTCTGGCTGCTGCTGGGCATGGGGCTGTTTGCGGCGGCGTTCCCGTTCGCTTGGGGCGCCGTGATGGGCAAACTTTATGGGCCGCTGACGTTCATGGTGCTGGGCGTGGTGCTGCGCAGCGTCGCCTTCGAATTCCGCATCCGCGCCCGCAACGAAATGAAGCCGCGCTGGATCTTCGCATTCTGGATCGGCTCGGTCATCACCGCGTTCGGCCAGGGCACGCTGCTTGGCCGCATCGCCACGGGCTACCAGTCCGACGCGGGTTATGGCTGGTTTGCGATGTTCGTGGGCCTGTGTGCGGTGGCCGCGTACGTGCTGCTGGGCGCGTCGTGGCTGGTCATGCGCGTCGAGGGAGACCTGCAGCGCCGCGCGGCCAACTGGGCGCGCCACGCCATCCGCTGGACGGCCGTGGGCATGGTGTCGATCGCGGTCACGCTGGGCCTGGCCAACGCCGGCATCTTCTACAAGTGGAGCAACATTGCCCACCTGAGCCTTGCGGCGTCGGTGTGGGTGCTGATGCTGGCCGGCTTCGTGGCCGCGGAAATGCTGCTGGCGCGGCTGCCGGGCCGCGCCGACCGCTTCAGCTGGCTGCCTTTTGTGCTGACGGTGGCGCTGTTCCTGCTGATGCTGAGCGGGCTGGCGTACAGCCTGTTCCCGTACCTGATCCTGGACGACATGACGCTGTGGGACGGCGCGGGCGCGCTGGGCTCGATGCGGCTCGTGATGGCGGGCGCCGTCGTGGGGATTCCGGTGGTGCTGGTGTTCAACATCCTGGCGTACCGGTCGGTCTTCGGCAAGGAGCGCCGCCCCGTGCCGCTGCTGCCGCCGCCGTCGTACTAAGCGATTCAAGGCGGGGCGGATTGCCGGACCGGCATTCCGCCCGGGCTTCTGGTGCTACCCGGGCGCTACAGCACCGGCCGCGCCACCCGCTGCAGGATTTCTTCGCCGTAGGCTTCCAGCTTGCGGGCCCCCACGCCGTTGATGTGGCTCAGTTCGTCCATGGACTCGGGCTGCGCCAGCGCGATCTCGCGCAGCGTGGCGTCGTGGAAGATCACGTAGGCAGGTACGCCGTGGCTCTTGGCGACTTCGCCGCGCCAGGCGCGCAGTGCCTCGAACACCGGCTGCAGTTCGGCCGGCAGGTCGATCGCCGCCGCCTTGGGCCGTCCGCTGCCCGTCTTGCCGGAACGCGGCTTCTTTTCGGATTCGCGCCGCAGCATGAGCTGGTGCTCGCCCTTGAGCACCGCGCGGCTGCCTTCGGTCAGGGCCAGCGTGCCGAAGCCTTCGTTGTCCACGGTCAGCAGGCCCTGCGCCAACAGCTGGCGCAGCACACCACGCCACGCGGTGTCGGAGAGGTCGGCGCCCACGCCGAACACGCTGAGCGACTCGTGGCCATGCTGCTTGGTGCGGTCGGTGACCTTGCCGCGCAGGATGTCGATAATGTGGCCGGCGCCGTAGCGCTGGCCGCGTTCTTTCCAGAGCCGGTACACGGCTGACAGCACCTTCTGCGCCGCCACCGTGCCGTCCCACGCCTGCGGCGGGTCCAGACAGACGTCGCAATTGCCGCAGGCGGTGATCTGCTGCCCAAAGTAAGCCAGCAGCCGCACGCGCCGGCATTCCACCGTTTCGCACAGGCCCAGCATGGCGTCGAGCTGCTGGCCCAGGCGCCGGCGATAGGATTCGTCGCCGGGCGATTCGTCGATCATGCGGCGCTGCTGCACCACGTCTTGCAGGCCATAGGCCAGCCATGCCGTGGCGGGCAGGCCGTCGCGGCCGGCGCGGCCGGTTTCCTGGTAGTAGCCTTCGACGGACTTGGGCAGGTCGATGTGGGCCACGAAGCGCACGTCGGGCTTGTCGATGCCCATGCCGAACGCAATGGTGGCAACCATGACCACGCCGTCCTCGCGCAGGAAACGGGACTGGTTGGCCGCCCGGATCTGGGGGCTGAGGCCCGCGTGATACGGCATCGCATCGATGCCCTGATTGCACAGGAATTCGGCCGTTTCTTCGACCCGGGCGCGCGACAGGCAGTACACCACGCCGGATTCGCCTTCGTGCTCGGTGCGGATCATGTCCAGCAACTGCTTGCGCACCTCGTTTTTTTCGACGATGCGGTAGCGGATGTTGGGACGGTCGAAGCTGGAGACGAAATGGCGCGCTTCATCCAGGGACAGGCGCTGCGCGATCTCGGTGCGGGTGACGGCGGTGGCGGTGGCCGTGAGCGCGATGCGCGGCACGTCGGGCCAGCGCTCGTGGAGCATGGACAGGCCCAGGTATTCGGGCCGGAAGTCATGACCCCACTGCGATACGCAGTGCGCTTCGTCGATGGCGAACAGGGCGATGCGGCCGCGGTCCAGCAATTGCAGGCAGCGGTCGGTCAGCAGGCGTTCGGGGGCGACGTAGAGCAGGTCGAGCTCGCCATCCAGAAAAGCCTGTTCAACTTCGCGCGCCACCCGCCAATCCTGCGTGGAATTCAGGAACGCCGCGCGCACGCCCAGTTCGGTCAGCGCGTCGACCTGGTCCTGCATCAGCGCGATCAGGGGCGACACGACGATGCCGGTGCCTTCACGCACCAGCGAGGGGATCTGGTAACAGAGCGACTTGCCGCCGCCCGTGGGCATGAGAACGAGCGCGTCGCCGCCGCCGATCACCTGTTCGACAATGGCTTGCTGGTCGCCGCGGAAGGATTCGTAACCAAAAACGCGCTGCAACACGCCGAGGGCGCGCGCGTCAGACATGGGGGTAGGCCGGAAGCATCATGGCAGCGATTTTAAGCCCCAAATCCCGGCCGCCCGTTCCGGAGGGAGATTTTGGCCACGCTATCCGGCACTTACCAGCTGAGCCAGGTGCCGCGCATGAAGGTGTCGACGGGCATGCTCAGGTTGGCGCGCCAGCCGTAGTCGCCCGTCACGATGTCGCGGTCGGCGCCGACGGCCAGCTTGACCTTCGGAGCCACGAACATGCTGTGGGACAGGCCCACGCGCTGCTCGGCCAGGACGGAGCCTTCGCGCAGCCCGGAATACGTGCCGCTCAGCGTGCCCCAGCCGGACAACGGGACGCCTGCCGACACGGTATTGCGCGTCTGGGCCGTGGACGCGACGCCGTCGGAATAGGTGGACAGGTCGCCGTAGCCTGCGCCGATCTGCTCGTTGGTGTAGCCCAGCGTCACCGTGTCGGCCACGTCGATGCTGTAGCCGAAGCGGTAGCGGTAGCCGCTGGCCGCATCGAAGGTGCTTTGCGTGGCGCCGGCCCGGAAGGTGCCGAATTCGCCGGCGTTGTACGTGGTGCCCACGCCGCGGGTGGTCAGGGACGGGGCGCTCTGCATCTGGCCTTCGACCGTCACCACGGGCGTCAGCCCGTAGCGCACGCTGCCGCTGCCGACGGACGCGCCGTAGTCCACGGCGCCGGACTTGGCGGCCGGGTCCATCAGGTTCAGTTTGCCCACCGATGATGAGTAGCCGAAGCTGCCCTCGGGCAACGTGGCGCCGCTGCCGCCCCAGTTGGCGATCTGCAGTCCGCCCACCGGCGCGCCGCTGCCCCACGCGGGCGCATTCGGATTGACGTTGCCCACGGTGAGGGAAGGGCCGACGGTGTTGTTGTAGACCCAGTTGCGGCTGCCGCCATAGCGCAGGCCATCCAGTCCGCCGACGGACGAGAACCAGGGGCGCGAGGGGCGGGAAACCCCGGAAATCACCACCACGGGTATTTTCGGGAGATCGCCGTCTTCCAGTGCAAACGAGTAGTCCGGGGGGGTGTCGACGGCGGAAGCCGGCGTTGCCAGGGGATCGCAGGACAGCGGGACCGTCGGCGCGTTGCCCGTCAGGCCCATGCCGGTGCCGGGGATGAAGCCTTCGGCAGGGTCGTCAGCGCCATCGCGCACCGTAGTGTCCATGCCGGGTTCCGTCGCGTGCAGGTCGCACGGCGTCGGGTCGAGCGGCACGGCCCGATCTTCCAGCGACGGGGCGGGGCGCACCGGCAGCGATTGAACCGGCGAGAGCACGCCGATGCCGCGCGCCACGCGCGTGACGTCGCCCGCCGGGGGCGGCGTCCAAGTAAAAGGGGACACGTCGGGCTCGTCACCAAAAGCGGGCGCCAGCGGCCAGGCCAGGCCCGCCGTCAGCGCCGCGTGCAACAGCCCTCTGCGCCAGGGGTTAGCTGTGGCGGCCATGGGGACAGTGTAGGGAGCACCCTGCCGGGCATCTGTAAACGATCTTTAGGAAAGTCCACGAAGGGCGGCAGGCGAAGCGACATTCTAGGGCCAGTTCGGGGGCGAGGGGACCCCCGTTGCAAAAAGCCCGACACATCATCCGTACATCGTGCAACGGGTATATTTCAGATGATTTCCCGCCCCTTGCGGGCGACGGCGACGCGCCGCACTATGACGCCCATGGACAATTCCCACACCAAGCTGCTGGTCGTCGACGACGATCCGGCGCTGCGCCAATTGCTGGCCGACTACCTGAACCGGCATGGCTACGACACTTTGCTTGCCCCGGACGCGACCGACCTTTCCTCGCGCATTACCCGTTACGCGCCCGATCTGCTGGTGCTCGACCGCATGCTGCCCGGCGGCGACGGCGCCGATGCCTGCCGCCGCCTGCGCGAGCAGGGCGAGGACATTCCCGTCATCCTGCTGACCGCGCGCGACGAAGCCGTGGACCGCATCATCGGCCTGGAGGCCGGCGCCGACGACTACGTCGGCAAGCCTTTCGATCCCCGCGAACTGCTGGCCCGCATCGAGGCCGTGCTGCGCCGCAAGCGCGGCCCGTCCGCGCTCACCAAGGACGCGCCGGTCTCGTTCGGCCCGTTCGTGTTCGATCCGTCCACGCGTCAGCTGTCCCGCGACGGCACCGTCGTCAAGCTGACGGGCGGCGAGATCAACCTGCTTGAAGCCCTGGTGCGCAACGCCGGCAAGCCGCTGTCGCGCGAACGCCTGCTGGCGCTGGCCCGCGACGACGACGCCGGCGAGCGCAACGACCGCGCGATCGACATCGCAATCCTGCGCCTGCGCCGCGTCATCGAAGACGATCCCAAGCAGCCGCGCTGGATTCAGACCGTCTGGGGCATCGGCTACCGGTTCTCGCCCTGATGCGCTTTTCCCCCGGCATTCTGGTGCCCCGCTCGCTGCGGGCGCGGCTGATCCTGCTGATCCTGGGATCCGTCCTGCTGACGCAGGCCGCCACGTTGGTGACCGTGTCGTACTTCCGGCACAAGTTCATGGAAGACGTGGCCATCGGCTACATCGTCACCACCATCCGCACGCTACGGGCCGCCGTGTCCCAGGTGCCGGCCGAAGACCGCGCCGATTTTGTGCGGGCCGCGTCGCAGAACCAGTGGCGGTTGTGGTCGCGTGTGCTGCCCGCCGAAGCCAAGCTTCAGCGCTTCAACGGCCGCCGGCCGCCACCGCCACGCGCCGCGCCGCGCCCGCCGCCTCCGCCGCCGTCGTCCTCCCAGGATGCCCAATTTCATGGACCTCCGCCCCCCCCGCCGCCCGAAGTCCGCGACGACGAGCGCGACACGCACGCCGCCCAGGCCGACGGGCGCGGCGACGCGCAGCGCACCGGCGACGGGGCCCGCGACCGCGAGGAGTCCAACCGCCGCTACAAGCCCGAGCCCGACGACATCCGCCGCGATCTGCGCGTGCTGGTCCAGCAACTCAACGAACGCCTGAACGATGGCACGCGCGTGGCGTTGTCGCGCGGCCCCACGCCGGAAATCTTCATTTCGCTGGCGCCCAACCCGGCCACCGAAGACGCGCCGCGGCTGCGCGAGTGGCTGGTCATTCCGCTGGAACGGCTGGACCCGCCCGTGGCCACGCCCTTCATCGCCGCCTGGCTTGGTGGTCTGGGCCTCCTGCTGCTCCTGGCCGTGGGCTTTTCATGGCACATCACGCGGCCGATCACGCGCCTTGCCGATGCCGCGGACCAGTTGGCCGCCGGCCAGCCGCAACGCGTGGAGCCCTCGGGGCCGCATGAAACCCGCGTGCTGGGCGAACGCTTCAACGCCATGCTGGACGCGTTGTCCGAGTCCGACTCGGTGCGGCGCACCCTGCTTTCCGGCCTGCCGCATGACTTGAAGGGGCCGCTGTCGCGCATGTGGCTGCGCGTTGAAATGGCCGACGATTCCACGCTGAAGGAAGGCCTGCGCACCGACCTGCGCGACATGCAGCACATGGTGGATCAGTTCATCGGCTTCGTGCGCGGCACCGATCCGGCGGCCTACCGCTATGCGCCCATCGTGCTGGCCGAATGGCTGACCGAGCGCGTGGGCGCCTGGCAGGGCGCCGGCACCGCCATCGGCCTGGACACCGCCCAGGATGCCAGCGGAGCGGTGGTGCAGGCCGACGCCGTGGCGTTGGGCCGTCTGCTGGACAACCTGATCGGCAACGCGCTGAACCACGGCGCGCCGCCGGTGGACATCGCGCTGCGCCGTGAAGAAGGGCACGCGGTGCTGGACGTGGCCGACCACGGCCCGGGCATCGTGCCCGAACGCCGCCTGGAGGCCTTGCGGCCTTTCAGCCGGCTGGACGACGCGCGCACCCGCACGGGCAGCGTGGGCCTGGGCCTGGCCCTGGCCGAGGCCATCGCGCGGGCGCACGGCGGATCACTGGAACTGCGCGAGGCCGAATCCGGCGGCCTGTGCGTGCGCGTGCGCCTGCCGCTGTCCCAGGCTGGCTGAGCGCAGGCCGCCTGATCGCAGGCCGCCTGATCGCAGGCCGCCTGCCCGGCGTGTCCTCGGGGCGGCCCCGGGGCGGGCCGGGCTACGGTACGATTCATCCTGCTTCGTCCTTTGCCCGTACCCCGCACCATGGCCATCCAGTCCGATTCGCTTTCCTCCCGTCCCGACGCCCCCCGCATCGTGGCGCCGCAGCCGGTGTCGCCCAACGAGGAGTCGATCGAACGCGCGTTGCGGCCCAAGGCATTACAGGAGTACGTCGGGCAGCAGCGCGCCCGCGAACAGCTCGAGATCTTCATCGCCGCGGCCAAAAAGCGCGGCGAGGCCCTGGATCACGTCCTGCTCTTCGGCCCGCCGGGCCTGGGCAAGACCACGCTCGCGCACATCATCGCCCACGAAATGGGCGTGCAGTTGCGCCAGACTTCAGGCCCGGTCCTTGAACGCCCGGGCGACCTGGCCGCGCTGCTGACCAACCTGGAAAAGAACGACGTCCTCTTCATCGACGAAATCCATCGCCTGTCGCCCGTCGTCGAGGAAATCCTCTACCCGGCGCTGGAAGACTTCCAGATCGACATCCTGATCGGCGAAGGCCCGGCCGCGCGCAGCGTGAAGCTGGATCTGCAGCCCTTCACGCTGGTAGGCGCCACGACGCGCGCCGGCATGCTGACCAATCCGCTGCGCGACCGCTTCGGCATCGTCTCGCGGCTCGAGTTCTACAACGCTGCCGATCTCGGCCACATCGTGACGCGCAGCGCGGGCTTGTTGAACGCCGTCATCACGCCGGACGGCGCGGCCGAGGTGGCGCGCCGCGCGCGCGGCACGCCGCGTATCGCCAACCGTCTGCTGCGCCGGGTGCGCGACTACGCCGAGGTCAAGGCGGGCGGCACGATCGACGCCGACGTCGCGGGCCGCGCGCTTGCCATGCTGGAAGTCGATCCGCAAGGGCTGGACCTGATGGACAGGAAGCTGCTCGAAGCCATCGTCCACAAGTTTGATGGCGGTCCGGTCGGCGTGGACAGCCTGGCCGCGGCCATTGGCGAAGAGCGCGACACGATCGAGGACGTCATCGAGCCGTACCTCATCCAGCACGGCTACCTGCAGCGTACGCCGCGCGGGCGCACCGCCACGCTGACCACGTGGCGCCACCTGGGCCTGGCGCCGCCTGCGGGCACAGCTACCGGCGGCTCCGGCGACCTCTTCGGCAAATAATCCGCGCCACGCGCCGTCATGCCAACGGGCGGCGCGCAAACCGCGCGACGGGTTTATGATCCGAGGGTTTCGTTTCCCCCTCGCGATCTAAGGACCTTATTCCATGCAGCCCGAATTGCCCTCCTATGATGACGTCGTGCGCGCCAGCGAGCGCCTGGCCGGCAACGCACACCGCACGCCCGTCCTGACCTCGGCCACCGCGGATGCCATCGCCGGCGCGTCGCTGTTCTTCAAGTGCGAGAACTTCCAGCGCATGGGCGCGTTCAAGTTCCGGGGCGGCTACAACGCCATCGCGCGCCTCACGCCCGAGCAGCGTGCCGCCGGCGTGGTGACGTTCTCGTCGGGCAATCACGCGCAGGCCATCGCGCTGGCCTCGAAGCTGCAAGGCGTTCAGGCCACGATCATCATGCCGCTGGACGCGCCCGCGGCCAAGCGCGCGGCCACGGAAGGCTACGGCGGCAAGATCGTCACGTACGACCGCTACACCGAAGACCGCGAGACCATCGCCCGCCGCATCCAGGCCGAAACCGGCGCTACGCTGATCCCGCCGTACGACCACGAGGACGTGATCGCGGGGCAGGGCACCGCCGCCAAGGAGCTGTTCGAGGAAGTCGGCGAACTGGACTACCTGTTCGTGTGCCTGGGCGGCGGCGGCCTGCTGTCGGGCTCGGCCCTGTCCGCGTTCGCGCTCAGCCCGCGCTGCCTGGTGTACGGCGTGGAGCCCGAAGCCGGCAACGACGGGCAGCAGTCCTTGCGCAAGGGTGAAATTGTCCGAATCCCCGCGCCCAAGACGCTGGCCGATGGCGCCGCCACCACGCACCTGGGCAACATCACGTTCCCCCTCATCCAGAAGTACGTGCGCGACATCGTCACGGTGACGGATGAACAGCTCGTCACGACCATGAAGTTCTTTGCCGAGCGCATGAAGATGGTCGTGGAACCCACGGGCTGCCTGGCCGCGGCGGCCGTCATGCAGAACGTGGTGCCGGTGCGCGGGGCCCGGGTCGGCGTCATCATCAGCGGCGGCAACGTCGACCTTCCGGTCTACGCCCGGCTGCTGGCGGGCTGACGCGCATCAAGCGGCGCGCGCGGCGTGCGCCCTGCGCGCGCTTGCGCCTGCCGACCTGGCAAGGCAGAATCGAACCTCGATCCTGACGAACCGGAGGCTACGCCATGCGTATCCTTGTCATTGGCGGCACGGGCTTCATCGGCCGCCACTTGGTAGCACGGCTTTGCGCGGACCCGCATCAGATCGTCGTGCCCACGCGGCTCATTGCACGCGGACGCGACCTGCAATTACTTCCCACCGTCACGCTGCTTCAGGCGGACATCCATGATGACGCCGCGCTCGACGGCATGGTCCGGGGCTGCGATGCCGTCGTGAATCTGGTGGGCATCCTGCATGGCAATCTGGGCCGGCCATATGGGTCGGACTTCGCGCGGGCCCACGTGCATCTGCCGCAGCGCATTGCGCAGGCCTGCGTGCGCCACGGCGTGCGTCGCCTGCTGCACGTCAGCGCGCTGGGCGCTGATTCCAGCGGCGACAGCATGTACCAGCGCTCCAAGGGCGACGGCGAGGCCGCCATCAAGGCGGCCTACCAAGACCGCGGCGATATCGGCTGGACCATCTTCCGCCCGTCGGTGCTTTTCGGCCCCGACGACAACTTCACCAATATGTTCGCGTCGCTGGCGCGCTGGCTGCCGGTGCTACCACTGGCGGGCGCCAATGCGCGCATGCAGCCCATCTATGTGGGCGACGTGGTGACCGCCATGACGACGGCGCTGGCCGACTCGCATACCTGCGGCAAGACCTACGAACTGGGTGGACCGCAGGTCTACACGCTGGGCGAGATCGCGCGGCTATGCGCCGCCTGGAGCGGGCACCCACGTCCCGTCATCAGCATCCCGATGGGGGTGGGTCGCATGCAGGCCCGGCTGTTCGAATGCATGCCGGGCACGCCGCTGATGTCGCGCGACAATCTGGATTCCCTGCGCCGCGACAACGTATGCGGCGGGCCGATCGCCCCCGAGCTGCATGTGGTGCCCACGGGGCTGGAAGCCGTGGCGCCGCGCTACCTGCAGCACGGCAAGACGGCCTAGCGCGATTACTCAGCGCACCAGCGCCTTCAGCGCCTGCTTGATGCCGTCGGACACGCCCACGCCCTCGGGCAGCGTCTTCAGCGCCGACAGCGATTCCTTCTCGGAGTAGCCCAGCGCCAGCAGGGCATTCAAGATGTCGGACTGGTTGTCGTGCGTGACGTGCGCCGCGGCGCCGATGTCCGCGCCCAGCTTGCCGCGCATCTCCAGCAGCAGGCGTTCCGCGGTCTTCTTGCCAATGCCCGGCACGCGGGTCAGACGGCCCGACTCCTGCAGCGTGATGGCCTGCGCCAGATCCGCGACCGACAAACCCGACAGCACCGACAGCGCGGTTCGCGCCCCGATCCCGCTGACCTTGATGAGCTCGCGGAACGCGCTGCGCTCGCCTGCCGACGCAAAGCCATACAGGATGTGCGCGTCTTCGCGCACGGTCAGGTGCGTGTAGAGCGTGACGCGCGCACCCGTGTCGGGCAGCGAATACAGCGTGCTCATGGGCACGTCGATGTCGTACCCGATTCCGCCCACGTCCACGCAGATCGTGGGAGGCAGTTTTTCGATCAGGGTTCCGGTGATTCTTCCGATCATGGTGAGAGGCCTGGCAATGGTGGAGCCGCGCAATGCGCGGCAGATGCGGGGATTCTATACGTGCGGGCGCGCGAGCGGGCGGGGCCGCGTAGGCGTGATGTGACGCAGCGAAAAAGGGAAAGCGGGGATCAGCCGATCAGCCGGCCGTTGCGGATGCGGGTCTTGCCGCCCATGCGCAGCGCGCTGCCCAGGCGTTCCAGCTTGTCCTGCAGCGGACCCACGTGCGCGTGGCAGATCGCGCAGGCCAGCGCGTCGGCCGAGTCGGGGGCGGGCACGCCGTCCAGCGCCAAGAGATGCTGCACCATCATCTGCACCTGCTCTTTCGCCGCGCGGCCGGTGCCGACCACGGCTTTCTTGATCTGCAGGGCGGTGTATTCGTGCACGTCGAGCGAACTGTCGGCCAGCGCGCACAGCGCCGCGCCGCGCGCCTGCCCGAGCAGCAGGGTGGAAGCGGGATTGGTGTTCAGGAAGACGATTTCCAGCGCGGCCACGTCGGGTTGCGTGTCGCGGGCCACCTGGCGCAGATTGTCCAGGATGACCTTCAGGCGTTCGGACAGCGTCAGCGCCGGCGGGACCACGATGGTCCCGCTGGCCACGTAACGCAGCCGCGAGCCTTCGGCATCGATCACACCGAAGCCGGTGCGGCGCAGGCCGGGATCGATGCCGAGGACGCGCATCAGTGGCGGAAGTGGCGGGTGCCGGTCAGCACCATGGCGATGCCGTGCTCGTCGGCGGCGGCGATGACTTCGTCATCGCGCACGCTGCCGCCCGGCTGGATCACGCAGGTCGCGCCCGCCGCCACCACGACGTCCAGGCCGTCGCGGAACGGGAAGAACGCGTCGGACGCCACGGCCGAGCCCTTCAGGGTCAGGCCGGCGTTTTCCGCCTTGATCGAGGCGATGCGGGCCGAGTCGATGCGGCTCATTTGGCCGGCGCCCACGCCCAGGGTCATGCCGCCGCCCACGAACACGATGGCGTTGGACTTGACGTACTTGGCGACCTTCCAGGCGAACGACAGGTCGTTCATTTCCTGTTCGGTGGGCTGGCGCTTGGTGACGACCTTCAGGGCGTCGCGCGGCACGTTGTAGGCGTCCGGCGTCTGCACCAGCCAGCCGCCGCCCACGCGCTTGATGTCGAAGGCGTTCTGGCCCGTGCCCATCGGCACTTCCAGCACGCGCACGTTCTTCTTGGCGGCCAGGATGGCCAGCGCGGCGCCGTCGTAGGCCGGGGCCAGCAGCACTTCCAGGAATTGCGCGCTGACGGCTTCGGCGGTCGCGGCGTCAACCGGGCGGTTGAAGGCGATGATGCCGCCAAAGGCCGACGTCGGGTCGGTCTTGAAGGCTTGCTGGTACGCGCCCAGCGTGTCGCTGGCCACGGCCACGCCGCACGGATTGGCGTGCTTGACGATGACGCAGGCGGGCGCCTCGAAGCTGCGCGCGCATTCCCACGCCGCGTCGGCGTCGGCGATGTTGTTGTAGGACAGTTCCTTGCCCTGCAGCTGGCGGTAGTTGCCCAGCAGGCCCGCCGGACGCTGCGCGTCGACGTAGAAGGCGGCGCTTTGATGCGGGTTTTCGCCGTAGCGCAGGGCTTGTTCCTGCTTGACCTGCAGCGTCAGCGTGCCGGGCCATTCGTTGCGGGCGGGCACGGCTTCCTGCACGGGTTCGGCTTCGGTCAGGCTGGTCAGGTAGGCGGCGATGGCGCCGTCATACGAGGCCGTGTGGGCGTAGACCTTGGCGGCCAGCGCCAGGCGCAGGCCGTAGGAGGTCGAGCCGCCCTTGTCCATTTCGGCCAGGACACGCGAGTAGTCGACCGGGTCGATCACGACCGTCACGCCGCCGGCTTCGGTGCCGTGGTTCTTGGCGGCAGCGCGCAGCATGGCGGGGCCGCCGATGTCGATGTTCTCGACGGCGTCGGCAAACGTGCAGTCGGGCTTGGCGACCGTCTCACGGAACGGGTACAGGTTGACCACCAGCATGTCGATGCGATCGATGCCAGCCGCCTTGATCGTGTCCATGTGCTCGGCGCTGTCGCGGCGGGCCAGCAGGCCGCCGTGGATCTTCGGGTGCAGCGTCTTCACGCGGCCGTCCAGGATCTCGGGCGAGCCGGTGTGGGCGGCCACTTCGGTGACGGTCAGGCCGGAATCGGCAAGCAGCTTGGCGGTGCCGCCGGTCGACAGCAGGCGCACGCCACGCGCGGCCAGGGCGCGGGCAAATTCAACGATGCCGGTCTTGTCGGACACCGAAAGCAGGGCGGTTTCGATTTTCATGATGGGACGGAGTGGGGCGGGGACGCCTTTCTCGTTCTGGTCGGATGGGAAATCTGGAGGGGGCGGCGGCGCCAAGCATGCGCCGCCCGCGCGGGGGAAAGCTAAACCTGGATATTGTGCGCCAGCAACTTCTTGCGCAGGGTGTTGCGGGTGATGCCCAGCATCTCGGATGCCCGGGACTGGTTGCCGCCCGACCGCTCCAACGCTACTTCAAGCACCGGGCGCTCCACGCAGCGCATGACCATGTCCCACATATCGTGGGGCTCGGACTCGCCCAAGTCTTCGAAATAGCGCTCCAGGCTGGCGCGCACGCATTCTTCCAGGACATCTTTCTTGCTCATTTGAGTACAGATATTTTTATGTTGGTGTTTAGGCGGTCATGCCGCCAATAGGGCTTCTGCGGCCGGCGCCGGGGTAGGGGCGCCGTCGCGTGAGAGCGTGTCGAACCAGTCCGCCACCGCCCGCCATTGGTCGCGGGTGTTGTCGATCAGGTTCATGCCGGCGCAGAACGAATCCGCGCCCGGCAGGCCGTCCACATACCAGCCTATGTGCTTGCGCGCGGTGCGTACGCCGGTGTGCTCGCCATAGAAACGGTAGTGGTCGTCGAGATGTTCGAGCAGCAGCTCGCGCATTTCCCTATAAGAGGGAGGGGCCAGTGTTTCGCCCGTGCGCAGGTAGTGGTCGATTTCGCGGAAGATCCACGGACGGCCCTGGGCCGCCCGGCCAATCATTACCGCGTCGGCGCCAGTGTAATCCAGGACATGCCGGGCTTTGGCGGGCGAGTCGATATCTCCGTTCGCAATCACGGGGATGCCGATTTCGGCCTTGACGGCGCGGATGGTGTCATATTCCGCCTCGCCCGTATAGAGGTCGGCCCGCGTGCGGCCGTGCAGCGTGAGGGCGGCAATGCCGGCGTTTTCGGCCAGCTTCGCGACGCGCAAAGCATTGCGGCTGTTGCGATCCCACCCGGTGCGGGTCTTCAGGGTGACGGGCACGCCAAGTGGCGCGCAGGCGGCGACCACCGCGTCCAGGATGCGGACGATCAGGTCTTCATGGCGCAACAGTGCCGAGCCCGACGCCACGTTGCACACCTTCTTGACCGGACATCCCATGTTGATGTCGATGATCCGGGCGCCCTTGTTGGCGTTGAAGGCGGCGGCCTCGGCCATCATGGCGGGGTCCGCCCCGGCGATCTGCACCGAAATGGGGGCGATCTCGCCATCGTGGTTCAGGCGGCGCGAGGTCTTGACGCTGTCCCAGAGTTTCGGGTTGCTGGCGGCCATCTCGGACACCGCGTAACCCGCCCCCAGCTTCTTGCAAAGCTGGCGGAAAGGACGATCCGTCACGCCCGCCATGGGCGCGACAAGAACGTTGTTGGGAAGGGTCCACTGGCCTATGCGCATGCTCACATTTTAACCGGCTCGATCGAACCCCCATTTTTGGGGCGCGAGGGCCTGGTAACAAACAGGGAATAAAAGAGGGCGATCCCGCCCCTATGCGGGGCCGGATCGAAGGGAGGTCAGGCGCGGAATCCCTGGAGCAGGTGCTGCGCGAGCGGGGCGCGCAGCGGGGAGGCAAGGTCCATCCCCAAGAGCGCGGCGCCGCAGGCGTGTTCGACGGGCGCGAGGCCGGTGGCGAAGATGCGCGGCATGAAATCGGTGAGCCCGGCGGTGATGAAACGATCCAGATGGCGCGCGCTGGCGAATTCGGCGAGCGCGGGGCCGGGGTTTGAGCCGGCGTTGGCAGCGCGACTCGCCAGCCAGCCCGCCAGGGTCTGCGCCAGCCGCGCGGCGTCGCGCAGGCCCAGGTTCAGACCCTGCCCCGCCACCGGGTGCAAGGTCTGGGCCGCGTTGCCGATGGCCGCCACGCGGCCGTGCACCTGTGCGCGGCGGGCGGACAGCGCCAGCGGGAAAACGTGGCGGGGCGCATGGCTGGACAGGCGGCCCAGGCGTTCGCCGAAGGCCTGCGTCAGTGCGTGGGAAAACGCGGCGTTGTCCAGCGCCGCCAATTCGGCCGCGCGGTCCGGCGCGCTGCACCAGACGACCGAATAGGCTTCCGGCGTCTGCGGGTGCGGCAGCAGCGCCAGCGGGCCCTCGGACGTGAACCGTTCCCAGGCCCAGCCGCGCCGGGGCAGGGTGGCCTGCGCGGTGGTCAGCACGGCGTGCTGGTCGTAGTCGCGCCGCACGTCCGAGGCGCCGGCGCCGTCGGATTGCACCGCAACGCCGCAAAGGATTTCTGTTTCGCCCTGCTGGATACGCACGCCGTCGGCATCCTGCAGGCCAATCTGCGCCGGCGGACCGGCCAGCACGGTGACGCCGGACGCCGCGACGCATTCGTCCAGCTTGGCGTACAGCCCGGAATAGGCCACCACGCTGCCCAGCTGGGGCACGTTGAAATCGGTGTGCTGGATCAGCGTGCGGCCCAACCGGCCGCGCTGCGACACATGGATGTTGCGGATGTCGGCCGAGCGCTCGGGCCAGGCATGCAGCGACTCCAGTAGCACCCGGCTGCCGTGGTTCATGGCGAGCACGCGTGGATCTGCGGCCGGGATGGCTGCGGCCGGCGTGACGGGGACCGGTGCGCTGCCCGCGAGCAGGGCGATGCGCGCCGGGTCCGGCGCCACGCGGGCCAGCATCAGGGCCAATACGCGGCCCACGGGGCCGGCGCCAAGAATCGCAATGTCGTAGGCGGAGGAAGTCATGCCCGGATTTTACTCGTCCACTACAATCGCGGCAGCCGCCGCAGCCCGGCGCCACGGCTCCCTTACCGGTTGATTGACATGACGCAGGCTCAGGCTTCCTCTTCGCTTTCCGCCGTTTCCGCACGCCGCCCCCGCAGCAAGGTTGTGGTGGGGCTGCTGGCCTGCCTGCTTGGCGCCTTCGGGGCGCACTGGTGGTATCTGGGCCGGCGCCACGCGTGGGTGGTCACCGCGTTCGCCGCCGTGTGCCTGTTCTGCGCATTCCGCTTCTACCCAGTCTGGTACGACAACCCCGCGTTCTTCCTGCTCTTCATCCCGATGATCGACGGCTTCATAGAAAGCGCCGTCTACTCGCTGATGCCGGACGAGAAATTCGATCGGCTCTGCAATCCGGGCTTGGGCAAGGTGTCGTCGACAGGTTGGGGCCCGGTGCTGGTGGCGATCCTGGCCTGCCTGGTCGGCGCCATCGTCACCATGTTCGCCATCGCCATGGTCGTGGTCTACGTGTGGGTGGCCATGGGCTGGCTCGACGGCTACGTGCTGTAAGTCGCTTGCCCCGCCGCGCTATTCGCGCATCAGCGCCTCGATCTCGGTGGCCTGCACCGGGACCCCTCGGGTAATCAGTTCGCAGCCCTCGTCCGTGACCAGCGCGTCGTCCTCGGTGCGGATGCCGATATTCCAGTAGACCTCAGGCACGTCGTCCGCCGGGCGCACATAGATGCCCGGCTCGATCGTCAGCATCATCCCGGTTTCCAGCGTGCGCCACGGCCGCTCCGCGCCGGTTGCCGCGCCGGGCTGGCGGTAGTCGCCCACGTCGTGGACGTCCAGCCCCAGCCAGTGGCCGGTCCGGTGCATGTAGAAGCGGCTGTAGTCGCCTGATTCCAGCACGCCGTCCAGCGACCCCTTCAACAGTTTCAGATCGAGCATGCCTTGCGCCAGGACGCGCAGGGCGGCCTCGTGCGCGTCGTTGAAGGTGCGGCCCGGTGCCGTGGCCTGGGCCGCAGCATCCTGCGCCGCCACCGTCAGGTCGTACAGCGCGCGTTGCGGGCCGCTGTAGCGGCCGTTCGCCGGAAACGTGCGCGTGATGTCGCTGGCGTAGCTGTCGACCTCGCAGCCCGCATCGACCAGCACCAGATCGCCGTCGCGCAGCACCGCCTCGCCGGCCGGATAGTGCAGCACACAGGCGTTGGCCCCGGCGGCGACGATGCTGTTGTACGCCACCGACTGCGCGCCATGCCGGCGGAATTCATAGAGCAGCTCGGCTTCGATTTCGTATTCGCGCATGCCCGGCCGCGCAACGCGCATGGCCCGCGCGTGCGCGCCCGCCGATATCTTGGCCGCGCGCCGCATCGCCGCGATCTCCGAGGCGTCCTTGATCAGCCGCATGTCGGCCAACAGCGGACGCACGTCCTGCTGCCGCGTCGGTGGCGTGTGCCCGCCGCGGCTCTTTTCCTGGGCCGCGGCCAGCCAGCGGCGCAGGCGGCCATCCGTGCGCTTGTCGCCGGCCAGCGGCGCGTACAGCGTGGGGTGGTCCAGCATCAGCGCGGGCACCAGCTCGTCCAGCGCGTCGATGGGGTGGGCGTCGTCAAAGCCGAAGTAGGCCGCGGCAGCCTCGGGGCCGAAACGCTTGCCTTCCCAGAGTTCATGCTCGACATGGCGCGGCCGGCAGAACAGCACGGCCCGGTCCGTGGCGCCGGCAACCAGGACCAGCCACGCGTCCGGTTCGGTAAAGCCGGTCAGGTAAAAAAAGTCGCTGTCGTGCCGGTAGGGGTACTCCGCGTCACGGTTGCGGATGGCTTCCTGCGCCGTCGCCAGGATCGCGATGCCGCCACCGTCTGCGCGCATGCGCTCCATCAGGCGCTGGCGCCGCGCGGCGAAAGGGGCGATGTCGTCGGGAGGCAGGCTCATGGCGGGCGGGTCGGGGCGGGCACCCCGGCAAGGGCGAAAGATGGGGCCTACTTTACCCGCCATCCCGCGAATGCAACACCCCGGCGCGCGAATCCGCGAGGGCGGTGCGGTGATGACTGGACGGCGCGCGAACCGCTGCTACAATCGCCGCTCTGTCATTGGGGAGTAGCCATCCTTTTCCCCTAAAGGAGTCAGCGTCAACAGACTTGGTGGTTCAGTGCTGCGGAGCAGCCGCTAGAACCCCATGGCGCTGACGGCACCCACGTCCGGCTTGCCGCCGCGTGGATCAGCCAGGCGAGACCTTTGGCCGCGTAGCGTTCACCCTTGGCCGGGCGAGCCGCTGCGTCGCGCCAATGGTATCTGCTCGTCCGGCCGCATTCCCATGTTGCTCACCCTGTTTCTGTTCTTCCTGTCCGCGGCAGTGATCTACGTCGCGTGCGAGTTCTTCGTCAACGGCGTCGAATGGGTCGGTCACCGCTTCCAGTTGGGCGCGACCGCCACCGGCACCGTGCTGGCGGCCTTCGGCACCGCGCTGCCGGAAAGCGCCGTCACCTTCATGGCCGTTGTCTTCGGCGATACCCCAGAACAAAAGGACATCGGCGTCGGCGCCGCAATGGGCGGTCCTCTCGTGCTGGCCACGCTGGCCTACGCCGTAGTCGGCCTGGCCCTGTGGCGCGCGCGCCGCGGCCAACCCGCGCAGGCAGACTGTATCAACGCGGACCAGCGCCGGCTGGCCCGCGACCAGGCCTGGTTCATGGGCATCTTCATCTTCAAGGTGGGCCTGGGGCTGCTGGCCTTCGCCTGGAAGCCGTGGCTGGGCTTCGTGTTTCTGGCCACCTACGCGCTCTACATCAAGCGCGAGCTGAGCAACGACGAGGAATGCCTGGACTGCGAGGACCTCGAGCCGCTCAAGCTGCGACCCCGCGACGAGAACCCGACCATGTTCTGGGCCGCCACGCAGACCATCATGGCGCTGGTGGTGATCGCCGGCGCCTCGCACGTCTTCGTGAACCAGATTGAACTGCTCGGCATTGCGATGGGCGCGTCGCCGCACGTGGCCGCGCTGCTGCTGGCGCCGGTGGCTACCGAATTGCCGGAAATCATGAACGCGCTGATCTGGGTGCGCCAGGGCAAGGAGCGTCTGGCGCTCGCCAACATCTCGGGCGCCATGATGATCCAGGCCACCATCCCCAGCGCGCTCGGCATCTTCATGACGCCGTGGGTGCTGGATGCGCCCCTGCTGGCCGCAGGTCTCTTCACCATGGTGTCCATCGGCCTGTTGTGGATGCGCTTCCGCCGCGCGGCCATGAGCGTGCCGGCGCTGTCGGCGGTGGGCGGACTGTATGCGCTGTTCGCCGGCTATCTGGGCTGGCACTTCTACGCCTGAGCGCAGTTGCCGGGCAGGCCTCTCCGTGCCTGTCCGGCTTTGCTTCATTTGTGTGTCAAAAGTGCGTCAGACCCTTGTCCATCAGTACAAACCCGCGTAAACTCGCCGTGTTTTCCATCCCAGGAGTTGTCTTCGTGAATACCGATTCCGGCGAAAGTTGTCGATCTTGCATCGACGTCGCTGTCTGACAGGATCCACGCAGAACTCCGTCTGCCGCATCCTGTCATTCAGGTTGCGGTGTATCCCAAGCGCCAGGCATCAGCCCGGCCCATAGTGCAGGCCTACGGTCTGCCGGGACTCCCCCCGACATAAACCGCCAGAACCGCCGCTAGTCGCAGCGCCAGCGTTCGTGCACGTTCGTCGTGCCCGCCGCAAGGGCGTTGTCCGGCTGCGCTCGTGTTCGCGATCACGCTCCGCCTTCTTGTCATGGAGGTCGTTATGCGTTTCTTCGACTTGTTCCTGCGCCGCGCTGGCGTGGACCGTGCCACCGCCCTGGGCCGCCGTCGCGGCACGTCCCGGCTGACGGTGATCTGTCCTCGCGGTGAGCTCGGCGCCCTGCGCAAGCAGATCTGCCTGGACTTCAGCGCCGCCGGCCTGGATGTCGCGCAAGTGCAGATCGATCAAGGCCAGGAGCCGGATCTCGCATCGGCTTGCATCACCGTCAATTGCCCCCCGGAGCTGCGGGCGGAACTGATGACGCAAGCGCGCCGTCTGAGCGCCAACCCTGCTGTCCGTCACGTGCATTTCGGCGCGCAGGCCGCATTGGCCTGATCGCGCCTTTTCTTTCAACCCAGGAGAAATCATGCCCAGCGCCTTAGACCCAGAGCCTCGATTGCGCCCTGTGCGCGGCTCCGGCATGCCTATCTGACCCGTCATCTCCCTGCGAGCCGACTGGCCGGATAGACATCCCGGTCCGTACGGAACCCGCAGCCTGGAATCCCCGGCCCAGCACGCGCCCTGCGCGCCCCGGCGCCCGGTCCTGATTCCACCGCCCGCTCCCTTTCCGTTTTCCGCACCCGGCGCGCCATAGACGCGATCCGGACACCGGCAACATTGCTCCGGCGCCTGCGCACGCCCGTCAGTGGCGGTCTCACGGCATTTCCTCGGAAACGCCGCGGCCCGCTGCTGCCCGCGCGCGGCCGCCGCCGGCAGGGTAGTCCGTGTCTCCCGCAACAACTTTAATAAATGCGGAGCACTCCCATGTTTGCTTTCCTGAAGTCCTTTTTTTCTTCCGCTGCGCGTCTGCGCCGCACCGGCCGGCACTTTCGCCGCGCCCCCATTCTCGAGCAAGGCGGGGATCAGGCCGCGGCTTCGTCCGAAGCCGCGCGCCGCGCCAGCCAGCGTATGGTCGAGACGTCCCGGCTCGGTTTCGATTCGCTGTTCGAGCGGTTCGGCAGCGGCTGGGGCGGCCTGTCCGACGCCCAGGCGCTGGCCGCGCGCGAACGCCACGGCGCCAACGAGGTCGACCACGAAAAGCCGCTGTCCTGGCCAGCGCACCTGTGGCTGTCGTACCGCAATCCGTTCAATCTGCTGCTGACCGCGCTGGCCGTGCTGTCGTGGCTGACCGACGTGCGCATGGCCGCGCCCGAGGAACAGTCCTGGACGGCGGTTGCGATCATCGGCTCGATGGTGGTGATCTCGACGGTGCTGCGCTTCGTGCAGGAGCAGCGCTCCAACCGCGCCGCCGAAGCCCTGAAGGCAATGGTGCGCAACACCGCGACGGTGCTGCGCAGCGATGCCGGCCCGCCGGCCGCCGGGTCGCCGGCCGCCGGAGCGCCAGCTTCGGGATCGCCGGACGCGGGCAATGGCCGGCGCTTCTTCGGCGCCGCCCTGCATGCCACCGGCTCGCACCAGTGCGAAGTGCCGCTGGCCGACCTGGTGCCCGGCGACGTGGTGCTGCTGTCCGCGGGCGACATGGTCCCCGCCGATTGCCGCATCCTCAACGCCAAGGACCTTTTCGTTGCGCAGGCCGCGCTGACGGGCGAATCGCTGCCCGTCGAAAAGCACATGTCCCCGCGTGAGCAATCGGCCAATGCCCTCGAGCTCGAAAACATCGCCTTCATGGGCACCAACGTGGTCAGCGGAGCGGGCAGCGCGCTGGTGGTGGCCACCGGCTCGGACACGTACTTCGGCCAGTTGGCAGGCCGCGTCACGCAGACCTCGCGCGCGCCCACGCAGTTCCAGCAGGGCATCAACCGCGTGAGCTGGATCCTGATCCGCTTCATGCTCGTCATGGCGCCGGTGGTGATGTTGATCAACGGCTTCACCAAGGGCGACTGGCTCGAAGCGCTGCTGTTCGCGCTGGCCATCGCGGTGGGACTGACGCCCGAAATGCTGCCCATGATCGTCACCGCGACGCTCGCCAAGGGCGCCGTGCGCATGTCGCGCCGCAAGGTCGTGGTCAAGCGCCTGGATGCGATTCAGAACCTGGGCGCCATGAACGTGCTGTGCACCGACAAGACCGGCACGCTGACGCAGGATCGCATCGTGCTCGAGCGCCATACCGACGTGTATGGCGCGGCCAGCGACGACGTGCTGGCGTACGCGTATCTGAACAGCTACTACCAGACGGGCCTGAAGAACCTGCTGGACGTGGCGGTGCTGGAGCATGCCGAGGTCGCGCGCAGCCTGGATCTGGCGGGCCGTTACCGCAAGATCGACGAGATCCCGTTCGACTTCTCGCGCCGCCGCATGTCCGTTGTGGTGAACGAGACCGAGAACGGCCGCGACCACCACGAACTGATCTGCAAGGGGGCGCTCGAGGAAATGCTCTCGGCCTGCACGCGGCTGCGCGTGGGCAACGAGGTGCATCCGCTGACCGACGCCCGCCGCGCCGATATCCGCCGCGTGACCGCCGGTCTGAACCGAGACGGTCTTCGCGTCATTGCAGTGGGCGTGAAGGAACTGCCGCCCACGCAGCAGGCTTACGGCGTCGCGGACGAATCCGATCTCGTGCTGGTCGGGTACATCGCGTTTCTGGATCCACCCAAGGAGTCGACGGGACCCGCGCTGGCCGCGCTGAAGGACTCGGGCATCGAGGTCAAGGTGCTGACCGGCGACGTTGAACTGGTCACGCGCAAGGTCTGCCGCGAAGTGGGACTGGACGTGCGCAAGGTGTACCTGGGCGCCGAGATCGAGGCGATGGACGACGAGGAGCTTGCCGCCGCCGTGCGCGAGGCCAACGTGTTCGCCCGCCTGTCGCCCATCCACAAGGAACGCATCGTGCGCAGCCTGCGCGCGCAGGGCAACACGGTGGGGTTCATGGGGGATGGCATCAATGACGCGCCGGCGCTGCGGGCGGCGGACGTGGGCATTTCGGTGGATTCGGCGGTGGATATCTCGAAAGAGGCTGCCGACATCATCCTGCTGGAAAAGAGCCTGATGGTGCTGGAGGACGGCGTGATCGAAGGCCGCAAGACCTTCTGCAACATGCTCAAGTACCTGAAGATGACGGCCAGCTCGAACTTCGGCAACGTGTTTTCAGTGCTGGTCGCAAGCGCCTTCCTGCCGTTTCTGCCGATGCTGCCGATCCACCTGCTGCTGCAGAACCTGATGTACGACATTTCGCAGACGGCGATCCCGTTCGACAACGTCGACGAAGAACTGCTGAAGCAGCCGCAGCGCTGGGACCCGGACGGCCTGGGCCGCTTCATGGTGTTCTTCGGCCCGATCAGCTCGATCTTCGATATCGCCACCTATGCCGTCATGTGGTACGTGTTCCAGGCCAATGCGCCCGAGCACCAGACGCTCTTTCAGTCCGGCTGGTTTGTCGAAGGCCTGTTGTCGCAGACGCTGATCGTGCATATGATCCGCACGCGCCGGATTCCCTTCCTGCAAAGCCGCGCCTCGTGGCCGCTGATGGGTATGACGCTGATGGTGATCGCGCTGGGCCTTGTGCTGCCGTTCTCGCCGTTGGCGGAATACTTCCAGCTGCAGGCGCTGCCCTGGAGCTATTTCCCCTGGCTCGTCGGCATCCTGCTCGGGTATTGCGTGCTGACGCAGGCGCTGAAGGGTTTCTGGGTGCGCCGCTACGGCTGGCAGTAGGCTGATGCAACCGGCGGCGGGCTCAACCCGCCGCCAACGCAAGGAAAGATCATGAGAATTGCATTTTGCGCCGCCTTGTCGGCGGCCGGCCTGATTCCGCCCTGTACCGCGCTGGCCGCGGATGCCGGGGCCGGACTGCAACTATATGGCGTGGTGGACGCGGGCGTTGCCGTGACCCGGGTGTCGGGGCAGGGCAGTCACAGCGGCCTGCTGAACGGCGGGCTGACCGACTCGCTCTGGGGGCTGCAGGGGACGGAAGACCTTGGCGGCGGTTGGGCCGCCAACTTTCAAATGGAAAGCGGCTTTGACCCGTCCAGCGGCACCGCGGCCGACGGCAGCCGCCTCTTCAACTATGGCGCCTGGGTCGGCCTGGCCCATGCGGACTATGGCGACTTGCGGTTCGGCCGCCAGTACACCGTTGGTCAGACCTACGGCGACGCGCTGGAGATCGCCTCCTGGAAAGACATGGGCATGGGCGCCACCTTCAAGGCGTCCGACAACTACCAGTTCAGCAACATGGTGAACTGGTATTCGCCGCAGTGGCGCGGGTTCCAGGCCGGGGTCGGATACGCCTTCGACGCGGATGGGCAGGACAACTTCCGCACCAACCAGAACACTCGGGCAATCAGTGTGGGCCTGAAGTATGAGGACGGCCCGCTGCTGGCCGTGGCGACTTGGGAACAACTGCGCCTGGCCGACCCGCCCGCGGCGGCCGAGGGGCGTCCGCAGGCGATGCAGCTGGGCGCCTCGTACGACTTTGAGGTGGCCAAGGTGTCGGTGGCCTGGTCGCGCCAGCGCAACGGTTACGTGGGACTGGACGGCGGCGACCCGGATGGCCTGGGCGTCGGGCTGGGCCCGGCGGCCTTCGTGCAGGGCGGCACGGTCGATGCCTGGCTGGTCGGGGTCAGCGTGCCTGCCGGGCCGGGTGCGGTGCTGGTGCAATGGTCCCTGGCCAAACCCGACTGGCGTTGGGCCAATGGCATGACGGCGCGCAATGCGCAGGTCGCGACGCTGGGCTATACCTACGACCTGTCCCCACGCACGACTCTCTACGCCTTCGCCGGCTACGCGTCGAACTACACGCTGGACAACCAGTTCGACCCCGGAAACGCCCACACCACGCGCATCGGCACGGGCGTGTCGCACCGCTTCTGACGCATGCCGCCCCCGGCGGCGCCCGGCAGCGGACAACGGCGGGGTCTACTACAATCGCCTGAGATCGGCGCCCGGCGCGCCGGTCCTTGTCTTCGCGTCGTTTCTCGGATGGCCCGCATGGATAGTCTCGAATGGCTCGTACCCTGGGAGTTCTCTCCCACGCTGGTGGCTTCCTTCCTGGTGGCCATCGTGCTGTTCGTACGCGGCCAGCGGGTCCACCACGTCACGCGTGCGCGCAGCATTCTGTTCTGGACGGGGATGGTCCTGCTGTACCTGTCGCTGCACACCCGCCTCGACTATTACGCCGAGCGCATGTTCTTCATCCATCGCATCCAGCATCTGGTCCTGCATCATCTGGGACCGCTGCTCGTCATGGCGGCCTTCCCCGGACAGGTGATGCGGGCGGGCCTGCCGATGCGGTGGCGCGTGCGGCTGCGCGACTTCCTGCGCACGGGTACGGGCCGCGCCACGGTGGCCGTGCTGACCAACAAGATTTTCGTGCCGGCCCTCTTCGTGTTCCTCGTGCTGGTCTGGCTGATCCCGTCGGTGCAGTTTTATTCGATGCTGGATTGGCGCCTGTACCGGCTCATGAACTGGTCGGTGGTGATCAGCGGCTTCATGTACTGGAACCTGATTCTGGACCGTCGTCCAGCGCCCCCGGCGGCCATGTCGCCGGGCGGTCGGGTGATCTCGCCCGTGGCGACCATGCTGCCGCAGATGGTCGCAGGCGCCGTCATCGCCTTCACGGAAAGCGACATCTACCCGCTCTTCGAGCTGTGCGGCCGGGCCATCGCCATGTCGGCGCAGACCGATCAGACGATCGGCGGGCTGACGATGTGGATCCCCGCCGCGCTGGTGGAAGTGATCGGCCTGATGGTGGCATTGGGAACGCTGATGCGTCTTTCCGCCAAGGGGCGGCTGCGCAAGGCGGATCGCGATGCGCGCGCGCGCGCCAAGTCCGGCGCGGCGCTATCGTCGTAAGCCCGGCCGGGAATGCCGCGCTGATTGGCGCATTCCCGTCAGGCCGTGCGGGTCATTCCGGCAGCAGGCCGTGATACTTCTTGCCCAGCGCCACGGTGGCCTGGAACATGCCGGCCTTGTTGCCGCAGTCGTAGCGCACGCCGTCGAAGCGATGCGCATAGACCTCGCGCTCGCGCATCAGCGAGGCGATGCCGTCGGTCAACTGGATCTCGTTGCCCGCGCCCATCTTGGTCGAGCGCAGATGGTCGAAGATCGCAGCTTCCAGTACATAGCGGCCCACAACAGCCAGCGTCGACGGTGCGGCCTTCGGGTCCGGCTTTTCGACGATGTGCGTGACGCGCTCGGTGCGGCTGTCCGCCGGCGTCTCGCCGGTATGGGTGGCCACGATGCCGTACTTGCGCGTGTCGGCGCGCGGCACGTCCTGCACGCCCAGCACGCTGGCGTTGCGCGCCACGGCCACATCCACCAGTTGCTTCATGGCAGGCGTATTGGCGTCGATCAGGTCGTCGGCCAGCAGAACGGCAAAGGGTTCGTCACCCACGGCGGGCGCGGCCGACAGCACGGCGTGGCCCAGGCCCAATGGGGCCGACTGGCGGATATAGAGGCAATTGACGTGCGCGGGTAGAATGCCCCGCACCATTGCCAGGAGTTCATGCTTGCCCTTGCTTTCCAGGTCGGTTTCCAGCTCGGGTGCAGAATCGAAATGGTCCTCGATGGCGCGCTTGTTGCGGCCGGTCACGAATATGAGATCAGTGATGCCGGCGGCGACGGCCTCTTCCACTGCGTATTGAATCAGGGGCTTGTCGACCACGGGCAGCATTTCCTTGGGCATCGCCTTGGTGGCGGGCAGGAAGCGTGTACCCATGCCGGCGACAGGGAAAACGGCTTTACGGACGGGACGCATTGATACCTCGTTGAGGATTCGATGAAACATTTTAAGCTCATCGCTATCATAGGCTTATGAACCGCAGGAACATGCCATCCATTTGCTCGATTGCGAAACGGGGCGCGATCGCTAGCCTTTGCGCGGCGCTCGCCATTCCCGTTGCTCCCGTCACCGCGTGGGCGCAGCCGGTCGGGTTGCCTTCCATGGGCGCCGCCTCGTCGTCCGACCTGTCGCCCATGCTGGAGCGCACGCTGGGCGAAGCCATCATGTCCCAGGGGCGCCGCGACCCCACTTACATCGACGACTCCGAACTCAGCCAATACCTCACGACGATGGGGCGCAAGCTGGCGCAATTTGCGCCGGGCGGCGTGCCCGAGGTCGAGATGTTCGGCGTGCGCGATCCCGAAATCAACGCATTCGCGATGCCGGGCGGCTTCATTGGAATCAACACGGGCCTGATCGTGTCGTCGGCCAGCGAGTCCGAACTTGCGGCCGTGGTCGCCCACGAAATCGGCCACGTCGTGCAGCGCCACATTGCGCGCGGCATGACCCAGCAGAATCAGAACGGCATGCTCATGCTGGCCAGCCTGGCGGGCGCGTTGCTTGCGGCGCTGGCGGGCGGCGGCGGCAATCTTTCCATGGGCGTGGCCGCCTTCGGCCAGGCGGCGGCCATCAACCGGCAATTGGGCTTTTCCCGCGACGCCGAACGCGAGGCCGATCGCGCCGGCCTGCAGATGCTCACCAAGGCCGGCTACGACGCCGCCGGCATGTCGCAGATGTTTGCGCGGCTGATGAACGCTTCGCGCCTGAACGAAGGCGCGGGCGGCGGCTCGTGGGCCAGTACCCACCCGCTGTCGATCGAGCGCATGTCCGACGTGCAGAACCGCACCCGCGCGCTGCCGGCAACGCGCCATCTGGACAGCGACGACTTCTGGTACATCCGCGCCAAGATGCGCGTGGTGCAGGGCCGCGATACCGTGGGCTTGCGCACCGCCGGGCAGCAATTGCAGGACGAGGCCCAGGCGCTCTCGGGCGTGCGGCAGTCTGCCGCCTATTACGGACTGTCCCTGCAGAACTATCAGCGCAACAATCTTGCGGAAGCGGAACGCTATTGGAATCTGGCGTCCGCCGATGGGCGCAGTTCGCCCCAATTGGCGAAGCTGGGCGTGGACATCGCGCTGGCGCGCAAGGATTTCCCGCAGGCGCTGTCACTGGCCCAGGCGGGCACCAAGCGCTATCCGGACCACCGGGCGCTGGGCATCGCGTACGCGCAGGCGCTGCAGGGCAATGGGCGGCACGCCGAGGCGCAGGACTACCTGCGCGCCAAGATCAAGCAGTGGGGCAGCGACGAGCCCAGCCTTTACCAGATGCTGGCGCAAAGCGAAGAGCGCAACGGCAAGCCCGTACAGGCGCGCCGCGACCTGGCGCGTTACTACGTAATGACAGGCGCCTATGCGGCCGCGGAATCGCAACTGCAACAGGCGCGCGGCCTGTCCAAGGACTTCTACGAGCAGTCGCAGATCGACGTGCAGATCAAGGAAGTGAAGGACAAGCTGGCCGAAGAGCGCCAGCTGCTCGAGCGCTTCAAGTCGGGCTGACGGGCGCTTAGAGACCCGTTTCGAAGAACCGCCCCAGCCGCTGCGGCAGCCAGTTCAGATGCCCCGGAAAGCTGCCTGTCGGAAAGCCCGCGTGCCCGCCGTCGGAAGGCTGGTGCAGCAGGATGCCCGGCGCACACTCGTCAGGTTTCGGCAGCGAAGCGGCAGGAATGAAGGGGTCGTTGCGCGCGTTCAGCACCAGCGTCGGCACGGCGATCTTGGGCAACCACGGCTTGCTGGAGGCGCGCGTCCAGTAGTCCAGCGCATTGCGAAAACCGTGCATCGGCGCGGTATAGGTGTCGTCGAACTCGCGCAGGTCGTGCGCGTGCGCGATCCGCATGACGTCGATGGAACCCGGAAACCGGTGCGCCTTTTCCAGGACCTTGTGCTTGAGCGTCTTCAGAAAGTGCGCCGTATACACGCGCCGGTTGAAGATGCCGGTGGATAGCGTCTTGCCGCAGGCGACCAGATCCAGCGGCGCCGACACGCCGGCGCAGGCGGTCAGCCACGTGGTGTCTTCCTGGTGTTCCCCCAGGTACTTCAGCAGCGCGTTGCCGCCCAGCGATACGCCGACGGCATGCCAGCGCGCGTGGGGAATGCGCTGGCGCACGGTGTTGAGCAGAAATCCGACCTCGGCCGAGTCACCCGAGTAATACGCGCGGGCCAGCCGGTTGGGCACGCCAGAGCAACCCCGGAAATGCGCGATGACCACGATCCACCCGCGCGCCCGGAAATAATGCGCGACGGACTGCGCATAGCGGCTGTTGCTGCCGCCTTCCAGGCCGTGGAACAGGATCAGGGCAGGGGTGTCGGGCGTTTGCGGCAGCGACTTCCAGTCTGCGTCCGTCATCCAGCGCGCCGCGGCGGTCTTGCCATTGCCGACCGGACGTTGGCCGCTCACCGGCGCGCCATCGGCGGCCTTGTGCGGAAACAGACCAGGGCCTGTCCAGTCGAAGTCGACGAAGTCCGTATCGGGCGTGTCGACGCGATCGCGCACGAACGCGATGCGGTGATACTGCGCGAACAGGGCGGCGTAGACCGTCTGGCTGTCGCCCCCGGGAAGCCAGGGGGGTACAGGGCAGGGCGTTGTATCAAGACGAGCAGCGGCCAACTGGGAATCCACCGCGTTCAATGAAGCATGTCGGGCACGTCGTGCAGGTCGAGCACCCCGGCTTCGGAGGGCGCCTGCGAGGCATGGTGCATGACCATGCGCCAGCCCGTGGGGCCCTTGTGGTAGATGTTGGTGGCATAGCAGTTGGCGAACTGCGTGCCCTCACGCGTGCGCACCGCGACCTGTTCCACCAGGACATGCACCGCGCACATCATGCTGAGCATGACAAGCGGGCGCAGTGGACGCACATGCAACGGACCGTTGGCCAGCACCTGTTGCCAGGACTCGTGCACCGCGGAATGGCCGACGACGCGCAGCCCTCCCGGATGGATGCATACGACTTCCTCGTCGTCGGCCCAGACCTGCATCAGGCGGACGGCGTCCGCCTGCTCAAGGGCTTCGTAGAACGCGTGTTCTGCTTCTTCGGGCGTGGCGAACATGGCTGCTGAAACGGTTAAGCGTGTTATGGGGCGGTGCCGCTCAATGGTGGCCGTGCAACACCGTGCCGGCCTTCAGGCGGTACTCGGCGCCACAGTAGGCGCAGCTTGCGGAACCGGTGCGGGCCACGTCCAGGAAGACGCGGGGGTGCATGCTCCAGAGCGGAGCCTTGGGGCCGGGACAGAACACGGGAAGGTCTTCGGCGCCGACCTCGATGACTTCGTTAGCGCGGGAGCCGGCGGCCGGGGCAGCAGCGGTCATGGATATTCCTGAAAAAAAACCGATAGACGGCAGGTTGAAACAATGATGCGGTCTTGCTGGGCAAAAGCGCGCCAATCAGAATTGAGAATCAGACTTTACTTAGCCAGTGATGGTACTTCGGGTTGCGGCCATTCACCACGTCAAAAAACGCGTTCTGCAATAGTTCGGTGACTGGGCCGCGCCGGCCCGAGCCGATCTGGCGGTTGTCGACCTCGCGGATGGGCGTGACTTCAGCGGCCGTGCCGGTGAAGAAGGCCTCGTCCGCGATGTAGACGTCGTCGCGCGTGAGCCGCTTGGTGACCACACGCAGGCCGAGGTCGGCCGCCAGGGCGTGTATGGTCGAGCGGGTAATGCCGGTCAGGGCGGAAGCGATCTCGGGTTCGCAGAGCACCCCGTCCTTGACCAGAAAAAGATTTTCGCCGGAGCCTTCGGCCACGAA
>NZ_DGMA01000023.1:0-39794 GCF_002388205.1 Achromobacter sp. UBA4530
GCGGTCCGGAGCCTTCGCTCCGGACTTCCCCTGCCTCATCCGCGTCACCGCCTTCGGCGGTTCCTTCGGATTCCGTTGGGCTTATCGACGCCCCGCGCGCCGAGTGCCGTGGCCACACCAGGCTCGCCGTGTCGAACGGCCTCGGACGCTGGGACGGGCGGATTTCTTGGCGTTTTTGCGACGAGCTTTCGCCTGTGGAGGATCTTGCGGGGCCCGCGTTGCGTCGGCCGCGCGGGCGGCCTTGCAACGCTTACGCGATGCGTTGCGTCAGCGGGGGTGCGCTGCGCGCTGGTGGAGAGCCCTGGGCAGAAGTGTGTGTTGCGCGTTGGTAGAGGGCTTATGGCAGCGCTGCGTTGCGCCCCTAGTGGAGCGCTTGGTGTAGCACCTGCATGCAGGCTGTGCATTGCATGCTGGTAAAGGCTTCCTGGACTGCGTATTCCCGCATATGCGTAATTTTTAGAAGCCCTTCGATATCTCGCCAATTTGGAAGGTGGTTTCATGCCGTTCGGGTTCATGCCGGGATTTGGCGTGCTTCATCTGGCCATCGAGATCATCAGATGGACCACGACGATGGGCCGCCGGACTCGGTTTCACTTAAAGCAATCTGGAGGTCTCACTCATGAAAATCCTGGCCACGACGCTGTTTGTTTCCCTGGCCCTGGCAGGCGCCGGCGCTCACGCAGCTGGCGTTGAACAATCCAAGTCCCGTTCCCAGGTGGCGGCCGAATTGCAGGAAGCCAAGGTCAGCGGCCAATACACTTTCGGCGAGCAGGGCTATCCGGCGGCACAGCCCCGCACCTCCAACCTGACCGAGCAGGACGTGCGCGTCCAGCTTGAGCACGCCAAGGCCAACGGCGAGTACACGTTCGGCGAACTCGACTACCCGCCGAGCACCCGCTAAGGGGCTCGCAGTTCTGCGTGATCCCGCAGCACTGTCCCTGACGCGCCAAGCATTGTTGGCGACCAAACGAAAAAAAGCCGCGACTCTCGTCGCGGCTTTTTGCGCTGAGCGGCAGCGCGATCAGTTGAAGACTGATCAGCTGAAGAATTCCTTGACACGGTCCGTCCAGGACTTGCTTTGCGGCGAGTGGCGATCGCCACCGTCGTTCAGCGAAGCCTCGAATTGGCGCAGGATGTTCTTTTGGTCGTCGCTCAGGCGCACGGGAGTTTCCACCACGACGTGGCAGTACAGGTCGCCCGGGTAGCTGCCGCGCACGCCGCGGATGCCCTTGCCGCGCAGGCGGAAGGTTTTGCCGGATTGCGTGCCTTCGGGGATGGAGATCTCGGCCTTGCCGCCCAGCGTGGGGACCTGGAGTTCGCCGCCCAGTGCCGCCGTGGTGAACGGGATGGTCAGTTCGCAGTGCAGGTCGTCGCCGTCGCGCTGGAAGATCTTGTGCTGCTTGATGTGGATTTCCACATACAGGTCGCCGGGAGGACCGCCGTTGATGCCGGGTTCGCCATTGCCGCTGGAGCGGATGCGCATGCCGTCGTCGATGCCGGCCGGAATCTTGACCTGGAGGGTCTTGTTGCGGCGAATGCGGCCGACGCCGTCGCAGGCTTGGCAGGGGTCGGTGATTTCCTTGCCGTTGCCGTGGCAGGTGGGGCAGGTCTGCTGGACGCTGAAGAAGCCTTGCTGCATACGCACGGCGCCCGAGCCGCCGCAGGTGCGGCAGGTCTTGGGCGAGGTGCCGGGCTTGGCGCCGGAGCCGTGGCAGGTGTCGCAGTTTTCCCAGCTGGGGACGCGGATTTCGGTGTCGAAACCGGCTGCCGCTTGTTCCAGGGTGATTTCCAGCGCGTACTTGAGGTCGGCGCCGCGGTAGACCTGGGGTCCGCCGCCGCGACGGCCGCCGCCGGCGCCGCCGAAGATCTCGCCGAAGATGTCGCCGAACGCGTCGGCGAAACCGCCGCCCATGCCCGCGCCGCCCATGCCGGCGGCGTTGGGGTCGACGCCTGCATGACCATAGCGGTCGTACGCAGCGCGCTTTTGGTCATCGCCCAGGACCTCGTAGGCTTCCTTGGCTTCCTTGAACTTCTCTTCGGCTTCTTTGCTGTCCGGATTACGGTCCGGATGGTATTTCATGGCCAGCTTTCGATAGGCCTTCTTGAGATCGTCGTCCGAGGCGTTTTTTGCCACGCCCAGGATTTCGTAATAGTCGCGTTTTGCCATGATCCGTGGGCTCGAAACCGAGCCTTCTTTTCAGTGCTACAGAATGAGTACGCCCGGTAGGCGGATTTCTCCGGCTACCGGGCGGCAGAGGCAGGTCAGTGCCCGGCCATTATTGGTCGCGCTTGACTTCCTTGAAGTCGGCGTCGACGACGTTGTCGTCCACCGGCTTCGCGTTGTCGGCCGCTTGCTGCTGGCCGGCGGCTTGCTGCGCCTGCATGTCGGCGTACATCTTTTCGCCCAGTTTCTGCGAAGCCGTGGACAGGGCTTCGACCTTGGCGTCGATCGCGGCCTTGTCGCCTTCCTTCAGCGTTTCTTCCAGGTCCTTGATGGCGGCCTCGATGCTTTCCTTCTCGGCAGCTTCGAGCTTGTCGCCGTACTCGGTCAACGACTTGCGGGTGGCATGCACCAGCGCGTCGGCCTGGTTACGCGACTGAGCCAGTTCGGCGACGCGATGATCTTCCTCGGCGTTGGCCTCGGCATCCTTGACCATGCGCTGGATCTCGTCTTCCGACAGACCCGAGTTGGCCTTGATGGTGATCTTGTTTTCCTTGCCGGTGCCCTTGTCCTTGGCGGACACGTGCAGGATGCCGTTGGCGTCGATGTCGAACGTGACTTCGATCTGCGGCATGCCGCGCGGCGACGGCGGGATCCCTTCAAGGTTGAACTCGCCCAGGGCCTTGTTGCCCGCAGCGATTTCGCGCTCGCCCTGGAAGACCTTGATCGTCACGGCCGGCTGGTTGTCGTCGGCCGTCGAGAACGTCTGCGAGAACCGGGTCGGGATCGTGGTGTTCTTCTGGATCATCTTGGTCATGACGCCACCCAGGGTTTCGATACCCAGGGACAGCGGCGTGACGTCCAGCAGCAGCACGTCCTTGCGGTCGCCCGACAGCACGGAGCCCTGAATGGCGGCGCCAGCGGCGACGGCTTCGTCGGGGTTCACGTCCTTGCGCGGATCCTTGCCGAAGAATTCCTTCACCTTTTCCTGGACCTTGGGCATGCGGGTCATGCCGCCGACCAGGATCACGTCGTCGATGTCGGAAACCTTGACGCCGGCGTCCTTGATGGCGACGCGGCAGGGCTCGATCGTGCGTTCGATCAGTTCTTCGACCAGCGCTTCCAGCTTGGCGCGCGTGATCTTCAGGTTCAGGTGCTTGGGACCGGAAGCATCGGCCGTGATGTACGGCAGGTTGATTTCGGTCTGCTGCGCGGAGGACAGTTCGATCTTGGCCTTTTCGGCAGCTTCCTTCAGGCGTTGCAGCGCCAGCACGTCCTTGGACAGGTCAACGCCTTGTTCCTTCTTGAACTCGGCAATGATGTAGTCGATGATGCGCTGGTCGAAGTCTTCGCCGCCCAGGAAGGTGTCGCCGTTGGTCGACAGCACTTCGAACTGCTTTTCGCCGTCCACATCGGCGATTTCGATGATGGACACGTCGAACGTGCCGCCGCCCAGGTCATAGACGGCGATCTTGCGGTCGCCCTTTTCGGTCTTGTCCAGGCCGAACGCCAGCGCCGCAGCGGTGGGTTCGTTGATGATGCGCTTGACTTCCAGGCCCGCGATGCGGCCAGCGTCCTTGGTGGCCTGGCGCTGGCTGTCGTTGAAGTACGCGGGCACGGTGATGACGGCCTCGGTCACTTCTTCGCCCAGGTAGTCCTCGGCGGTCTTCTTCATCTTGCGCAGCACGTCGGCCGACACTTGGGGAGGCGCCATCTTCTTGCCGCGCACTTCAACCCAGGCGTCGCCGTTGTCGGCTTTGACGATGGCGTAGGGCATCAGATTGATGTCCTTTTGCACGGCTTTTTCTTCGAACTTGCGGCCGATCAGGCGCTTCACTGCATACAGCGTGTTGCGCGGGTTGGTCACGGCCTGACGCTTGGCAGGCGCGCCGACCAGGGTCTCGCCGTCATCCATGTAGGCAACGATGGAGGGAGTGGTGCGAGCACCTTCCGCGTTTTCGATGATCTTGACCTGCCCGCCGTCCATGACAGCCACGCAGCTGTTGGTCGTTCCCAGGTCAATGCCAATAATCTTGCTCATGGTGGGTTACCTTGATTATTAAATCTATGAAAATTTGGGGAAAACTGCTTGTCTCCCCGTAACTGGGGCTGCCCGTGGGGTTTTTCAAGACGCCGGGCTGGAAATTTCCGGGCCCGGGCCCTGCAGGCGCTGGATTGCCGCCGTGAACTGGGGCAATCCGGGCCAGCCGGTGATGCGCCCAAGGCGCTTGCCGGACCGGTACAGCACAAAAGTGGGGACGCCATGCAACGAAAACCGGCGGCCCAGCGGTTCATCCGCGTAGACATCAGCTTCGAACCACGTAAGGCCAAGCCCCAGCAGCGTTTCCTGGTGCAGCAGCGCCGCCTGCTTGAACAGGTTGCAGTTGTAGCAATCCTGGCCCCACAGGAAGACACAGCGCAGGTCGGCGCCGGGCGCTTGCACCACGGCCGCGTCGAACCCCGCAGTATCGACATGGCGCATGCCGAACACCTGGAATACCTGGGCCGGGTCGAAGCGCGGGTCGGTCATGGCGGAAAGGCGGTTCAGCCCTGGCCAGCCGAGACGACCACGAGCGCGGGGCGCAGGGTGCGGTCGGCGATCACATAGCCCTTCTGCAGCAGTTGCACCACCGTGTTGGCGGGCTGTTCATGCGGAATGGACGAAATGGCCTGATGCTGGTGCGGATCGAATTTGTCGCCCTGCGCCGGTGCGATTTCCTTGAGCAGGTTGCGCTCGAATGCGGCGGCCAACTGCTTAAGGGTGACTTCGACGCCTTCGCGCAGCGTTTCGACCGTCTGATCAGGTTGGGCCAGCGCAGCTTCCAGGCTGTCCTTGACCGGAACCAGGCTTTCGGCGAACGATTCGATGCCGAACTTGCGCGCCTTGGACACTTCTTCCTGGGCGCGGCGGCGCACGTTCTCGGCTTCAGCTTGCACACGCAGAAGCTGGTCGTGCTGCTCGTTGACGGTAGCCTGGGCGGCGTCCAGCTGGGCGCGCAACTCGTTCAGCTCGGCCTGCGCGGCGTCCTGGGCGGCGGGTGCCGCATCGGCGTTCTGGCCGACTTCGGGCGCCTGGTCAGCAGGCTCGTGGGGTGCCGTCATGGGGAATCCTCCAAAAAGAATGGCTTTCGGAGACATGAATGGGGGCCAATACCCCTAATTCAAGCCCGGGTAAACGAAATATTCCCCAGGACCCGGCGCCGCGGCCGGGCGCCTGGCGGCGGTTTCCTACTTTTTGCTTGGCTGCGCGGGAGCGACGGGGTCGCTGGCGGGGAAGCTTTCCTTCAGTGCGCGGTCCACCCGCTTGTCGTCCGCGTCCGGATCCGAAGGGATCGCGACGGGGTCGCTGGCCGGGAAGGTGTCGGCCAGGGCCTCATCCAGGTCGTGTTCGACGCGGTCTTCGTCGACGGGAGTGCTGACTTTGCCCTTCTTGACCGATTCGCCAGTCTTGGGATCATGGTGCATGCGCCTTCTCCTTCAAATCCGTGGTGTCTGGAATCCACCCCTGCAAGTATCGTTCCACCAGCCCAGACAACCCCGCGATCCAGGTCGGATCGTCGTTGATGGCGGGAATGTAACGGAACTGCTTGCCACCGGCCTCGAGAAAGGCGTCGCGGCATTCCAGGCTGATTTCTTCCAGGGTTTCGAGACAGTCTGCCACAAATCCCGGGCACACCACATCGACCTCGGTGACGCCCGATGCGGCTAGTGCCTTGAGGGTCGGTTCGGTGTAGGGCTCCAGCCAGCGGGCGGTGCCGAACCGGCTCTGGAAGGTCACTTCGATCTGGTCGCGGGGCAGCGAAAGTCGCTGGGCCAGGAGCCGGGCCGTCTCCATGCAGTCGCGGTAATACGGGTCGCCCAGCTCGATGGAGTAGCGCGGCAGGCCATGAAAGCTCATGACCAGCTTCTGAGGCTTGCCGTGTTCGCTCCAGTACCGTTCGATGCGCGCGGCGAGCGGGTCCAGGTAGGCGGGGTCGTCGTGGAACCGCTTGATGAAGCGCATTTCCGGCTGATCGCGCAGCTTGCCCATGTAGCGGGTAACCGCGTCGACGACGGTGGCGGTGGTGCTGGCGGCGTACTGCGGATACAGCGGCACGGTCAGGATGCGCTCGCAGCCCTGCTTGCGCAGGTTGGAGATGGCGTGGGGGATGGAGGGATTGCCATAGCGCATGCCCAGTTCGACCGCGGCATCCACCCCGGCCGCCTGCAGGGCGGCGCGCACGCCGTCGGTCTGCCGCTGGCTGTAGACCATCAGGGGCGAGCCTTCCTTCATCCAGATGCCGCCATAGCGGGGCTCGAGGCGCTTGGGGCGGCGCACGAGCACGATGCCGTGCAGGATGGGCTTCCAGAGGTAGCGCGGGATCTCGATGACGCGGGGGTCGGACAGGAATTCGCCCAGGTACTTGCGGATGTCCTTGGCCGTCGGCGTGTCGGGCGTGCCCAGGTTCACCAGCAGCACGCCGACCTTGCCAGGCACGCGCGGCGGCGGATCTTCGTTGAAGGGGTCTTCTTGCTCGGGTTCAGGAAGGTAGCGCTCAGGCCAGAGATACTTGAACAGGCGAAGAAACACAAAAACTCCCCTTCCTCCACAAGGAGGATGTAGCTTTGAATGGAACTACTGGTTGTGGCTGAGGGCGTTGGACAGCAGGCGCGCCGTGATGTCCACGATGGGTATGACGCGCTCGTAGGCCATGCGGGTCGGACCGATGACGCCCAGCGTGCCCACCACCTTGCCATCCACGCCATACGGCGCGGTGATGACGGAAACGTCTTCCAGGGGCACCAGTTGCGAATCGCCACCGATGTAGATCTGCACGCCCTGCGCCCGGCTGGAGACATCCAGCAACTGCAGCAGGTCGGTCTTTTTCTCGAACAACGAAAACATCTTGCGCAGCCGGTGCATGTCGGACGCGATGTCGGTCACGTCCAGCAGCTTTCGCTCGCCGGAAATGACCACGGCGTCGCCGTCCTCGGCAGCTTCGGCACTGGCCTCGACGGCGGCCTGCATGAGGCGCGAGATGTCTTCGCGCAACTGGGCCAGCTCGGTCGAAAGCGTCTGCCGCACGGCATTGAACGACTTGCCGGCGAAGTGCATGTTGAAGAAGTTGCCGGCCTCCAGCAGTTCGGATTCGGCGTAATCCCGCTGGACGAAGAGAATGCGGTTCTGGACGTCGCCATCGGGCGTCACGATGATCAACAGGACGCGCTTGTCGGACAGGCGGATGAATTCGATCTGGCGGAACACCTGGGCCCGCTTGGGCGTGAGCACCACGCCCGCGAATTGCGTCAGATTCGACAGCAACGCGGCGGCCGCGTTGACGGCGCGAGTGGGTTCGGCGGCAGAGAGCATTTCGCCCATGTTGTGCGGCTGAAGCTGGTACGACTGTACCGACAGCAGCGAATCGACGAACATGCGGTATCCGCGCGGCGTGGGTACACGGCCGGCGGAAGTATGCGGGCTATGGATCAGCCCCAGCTCTTCCAGGTCCGCCATGACGTTGCGGATGGTGGCTGGGGACAAGTCGAAGACTTTAGATAGCGTCCGCGAGCCGACTGGCTGCCCATCGGCGATGTAGCGTTCTATCAACGCTTTCAGTAATGCGCGTGCGCGGTCATCCATAGCGGCTATTTTAGGGAATCTTTTTCGGTTGGGGCGATTTTTGTCCCGCAACCCGATATACGGCCCCATATAATCGGCTAATCGGCCCATTCTGGGTACATTCAGCTTTACGGTTTTGCCCTTTTTCATTTGTACGCAGCCATGCACTTTCCCACCGTCGCCCTGATCGGCAGATACCAGGACACCGGCCTGGACACACCGCTGAGAGCCCTTGCGCACGCGCTGACGCAAGCGGGCCGGCATGTGTTGATCGACGCGGACACGGCGCGCAATACCGGGCTGACCGAATATCCCATCGCCACGCTCGAGGAAATCGGCAAGACCGCCTCGCTGGCCGTGGTCATGGGCGGCGACGGCACCGTGCTGGGCGCCAGCCGCCATCTCGCGCCCTACGGCATGCCGCTGGTCGGCATCAACCACGGGCGCCTGGGCTTCATCACCGACATCGCCTTGCAGGACGCGCACGCAGCGCTTGCCCGGGTGCTCGAGGGCAGCTTCCAGATCGAAGACCGCATGCTGCTCGAAGGCAGCGTATGGCGCGGTGATCAAAAGATGTACTCCGCCTCGGCGCTGAACGACGTGGTCCTGAACCGTGCGGGACGCGGCGGCATGATCGAGGTCCGGGTCGAACTGGACGGCGCCTTCATGTATACCCAGCGTGCCGACGGCCTGATCATCGCCACGCCCACAGGGTCCACCGCCTATGCGCTGTCGGCCAACGGCCCCATTCTGCATCCGGGCATGAACGCCATGGTGCTGGTGCCGGTGGCGCCGCAAACGCTGTCGAACCGCCCCATCGTCATCCCGGACACCGGTGTGCTCAACATGACGCTCACTGCCATGGGCCGCGTCGAAGTCGGCGCCAGTGTGCATTTCGACATGCAGACCTGGTCCGACCTGCAACCGGGCGACCGTATCGTCGTGCAGCGCGCGCCCTACACCATCCGATTCGTGCATCCCGAAGGCTATAGCTTCTTCTCCACCCTGCGCCGCAAGCTGCACTGGAACCTGATGCCCGAAGCCTCCGACAACGTAGAGTAGTTAGCGCCCCCACATGCTGCGCACCCTGCACATCCGCGACTTCGTCATCGTCGAACAGACCGAAATCCATTTCGGACCCGGCTTTACCGTCTTTTCCGGCGAAACCGGCGCCGGCAAATCCATCCTGGTCGATGCGCTGGCCCTCACCCTTGGCGAGCGCGGCGACGCCAGCATGCTGCGCGAAGGCGCAACCCGCGCCGACATCACCGCCGTCTTCGACACCCCCAAGGCCCTGCATGCGTGGCTGGCCGAACGCGAGATCGACGCCGACGACGAACTCTCGCTGCGGCGTGTCATCGATGCGCAAGGCCGCAGCCGCGCTTACATCAACGGCACACCGGCCACCGTGGCGCAGCTGCGCGAACTCGGCGACAGCCTGGTCGACATCCACGGCCAGCACGCGCACCAAAGCCTGATGCGTCCCGATGCCCAGCGCGACCTGCTGGACGCGCACGGCGGCCATGGCGATCTGCGCCAGGCGGTCGGCCAGGCATGGAAGCAATGGCGCGCACTGGCGCGCCAATTGGAATCCGCTGAAAAAGACGCTGAAAGCCTCGCGACAGAACGCGAAAGCCTGCAATGGCGGGTCAATGAACTCGACCAGCTCAACCTCGGGCCGGACGAATGGGAAGCCCTGCAATCCGAGCACACGCGCCTGTCGCATTCGCAATCGCTGCTGGACGGGGCTTCGCAGATCCTTGAAACGCTGGACGGCGAAGGCGACTCCGCGCATCATCGGGTGACGGCCGCAAACCAGCGTCTGCAGCAGATGCTGCGGCACGATCCGGGCCTGAAGGGCGTCCATGACGAACTGGAATCGGCCCGCATCGCCATCAGCGAAGCCGTGTCCGACCTGAACAACTATGTCAGCCGGGTCGAACTTGATCCGAAGCGGCTTGCGGACGTGGAAGCGCGTCTTGGGCTGGTGTTCGAGACCGCCCGCAAGTTCCGCACCGAACCCGACGCGTTGTGCGAATTGCGGGAATCCCTGCATGCAGAGCTGGCGGCCCTGCAGGCCGCCGGCGACATCGACGCGCTGCGCGCCCAGGCGGCTGCGGCGCAGGCGCAATACGACGCAGTCGCCGCCAAGCTCACGACCGCGCGCCGCAAGGTTGCCAAGGATCTGGGCAAGCAGGTCACCCAGGCCATGCAGACGCTCGCAATGCAGGGCGGCCGCTTCGAACCGACGCTCGCGCCGTCCGCGCCCTCCGCACACGGCAGCGAACAGGTCGAATTTCTGGTCGCCGGCCACGCCGGCACTACCCCGCGGCCGCTGGCCAAGGTCGCGTCGGGCGGCGAACTGTCCCGCATCTCGCTTGCGCTATCGGTTATCGCCAGCCGCGCGGCGCGCGTCCCCACGCTGATCTTCGACGAAGTCGACAGCGGCGTGGGCGGCGCGGTCGCCGAATCCGTCGGCAAGCTGCTGCGCGAGCTGGGTGAACGCCATCAGGTGCTGTGCGTCACCCACCTGCCCCAGGTTGCTGCCTGCGCCAACAACCAGTTCCTGGTCAGCAAGGCCGAATCGCGCGGCACCACGCGCTCCAGCATCGAACCGCTGGACGCCCCGGCCCGCGTCGAGGAAATCGCGCGCATGCTGGGCGGCATGAAACTCACCGCCACCACCCGGGAACACGCGCGCGAAATGCTGGAAGGCTTCGGGCAGAGTGCGCCCTGAGTCTGACCCCTCGTGAGGGCATCGATCGACCGACGCGCACGCAACGGCCAAATGCAAAAAGCCCCTTCACATCGAAGGGGCTTTGTTTTTCACCTAAGCAGCCGGACGCGCCGGCCGCTAACCTGCCGAGCCGGGCTTAACGGCCCTTGAGGCAGCTACCGCAGACGCCGTACAGCACCATCGCGTGGCTTTCCAGCGCGAAGGCGTTGTCCTTGGCGATCTTCTGCTGGCGCTTTTCGATCTCGGGATCCGAAAACTCGACAACCTTTCCGCAATTGGTGCAGATCAAGTGGTCGTGGTGGTCGCCGTCGTTCAATTCGAAAACGGCCTTGCCGCTGTCGAACTGGCTGCGCGCCAGGATGCCGGCCTGCTCGAACTGGGTCAGCACGCGGTAGACGGTAGCCAGGCCGATCTCGACGTTTTCGCCGATGAGGGCGCGGTAGACGTCTTCGGCGCTCAGGTGCCGTTCACCCGATTTGCGGAAAATATCAAGAATTTTCAGGCGAGGAAAAGTCGCCTTCAAACCCATGTTTTTCAGTTCGCTTTGGTCGCTCATGGTGTAATCGCTCTCCGTCCGCGTTGGCATGGGCAAGGACTGGGGTCACCGCAAGCCGGCTCGCCGAATTCATGCCGCCTCGCGGAACTATCCTGATGAAACCTTTATGATAACGGTTTTGCTTGCTTCCAAATAATAGGGGCGCGTAGTGTCCATGTTTGCACGTATTCCCTCCCGCTCTCTGAAGACCGGTTTGGCCGTCGCCGCCCTGGCCGTCGCCTTGGCGGGCTGCACCTCAAACAAATGGGGCTTCCCTTACAAAGCTCCGGTCCAGCAGGGTAACTGGATCACGCAGGAACAGGTCGCACTGCTCCAGCCCGGCATGACCCGCGAACAAGTCCGCTTCGCACTCGGCAGCCCCACGCTCACCAGCGTGCTGCACGCCAACCGCTGGGACTACCCGTATTACTTCAAGCCCGGTTACGGCAACTCGCAAGAGCGCAAGTTCACCGTCTGGTTCGAAAACGACCGCCTCGTGCGCTGGGAAGGCGACAAGCAGCCTGATCTGCAGCCCTACCAGATCAACACGCCGGATGCCGTTGCCGACGAAAAGGCCGACAAGCGTCTGAATCGGGACGAAGAGCGTATCAAGCAAGAGCAGGACGAACAGAAGCGCGACGCCGATGCGCCCGTCAGCCCGCTCAACCAATACCCAGGCCAGCCGGGCAACGCGCCCGAGCCGCTGCTTTAAACCGAAGGACTTTTTTTATGCGTATTGCTATCGCCGGCGCCAACGGCCGCATGGGCCAGATGCTGATCGAGGCCATCCTGAAGGCCGACGGCCTGGAGCTGGCTGTTGCGCTGGACGTCCCGGGCTCCGCTTCGCTGGGCCGCGATGCCGGCGCCCAGTTGGGCAAGCAGACGGGCGTGGCCATCACGGATGATCTGGACGCCCTTGCCGGCGCCGATTGCCTGATCGACTTCACCCGCCCGGAAGGCACGCTCAAGCACCTGGAAGCCTGCGTCAAGCACGGCGTGAAGGCCGTCATCGGCACCACCGGTTTTGACGACAATGGCCGCGCCGCAATCGAAGTCGCTGCGCAAAAGACCGCCATCGTGTTCGCCCCCAACATGAGCGTGGGCGTCAACGCCACGCTCAAGCTGCTGGACATGGCGGCCCGCATCCTGAACGCCGGCTATGACGTCGAAGTGTTTGAAGCGCACCATCGCAACAAGGTCGACGCGCCTTCGGGCACGGCGCTGAAGATGGGCGAAACGATTGCGTCCGCCTGGGACGTTGCCCTGCCCGACGTCGCCACCTGGAGCCGCCACGGCGACACCGGCGTGCGCAAACCCGGCACCATCGGCTTTTCGGTGCTGCGCGGCGGCGACATCGTTGGCGATCACACCGTGTCGTTCTGCGGCATCGGCGAGCGCATCGAAATCACGCACCGCTCGTCCAGCCGGGCCACCTACGCGGAAGGCGCGCTGCGCGCGGCGCGCTTCCTCGACGGCAAGAGCAACGGTCTGTACGACATGCAGTCGGTGCTGGGCCTCTGATCCGGTTCACGGCGCCAAAAATAAAGGACCCCTCGGGGTCCTTTTTTCATGCCGTGTTCTTGCGGTTCTTTTGGCGCGGCCGGCTAGGTGCGGCCGGCTAGGTGCGGCTGGCTAAGCGCGGCCGGCTAGGCGCGCCCGGTCACACCACGACGGGTTCCGGCTCCAGCCGCACGCCATAACGGTCAGCCACGGCGTCCTGCACCGCTCGCGCCAGGCCCATGATGTCCTCGGCCGTGGCGCCGCCTCGATTGATCAGCACGAGCGCCTGGCGATCATGCACACCCGCCGCGCCCAACGCCTTGCCCTTCCAGCCGCATTGATCGATCAGCCAGCCGGCGGCCAGCTTGTAGCGGCCATCGGGCTGCGGATACGACACCAGGCCGGGAAAACGCGCCGCCAGCGCTTCACGCTGCGCAGCCGGCACGATCGGATTCTTGAAGAAGCTGCCCGCATTTCCGGTGACGGCGGGGTCCGGCAGCTTGGCTCGCCGGATCTCGCAAACCGCCTCGAACACGTCGCGCGCGCTGGGCGCTCCGTCCGCCAGCCGCGCATGACGTTGCAGATCGGGATATTCCAGCACCGGCCGCCAGGGGCGCGGCAACGCAAACCGCACGCTTACGATGATCCAGCGGCCAGGTTCATCATGTTTGAACGTGCTGTCGCGGTATGAAAACCTGCACTCGGCCGCCCGCATTTCCACGAAGCGTGCCTCGCGCACATCCCAGGCCGTCAGACTGTGGAACCGCTCCTGCAGCTCGACGCCGTAAGCGCCGATGTTCTGCACCGGCGAGGCGCCGACGGTACCGGGGATCAACGCCAGATTCTCCAGGCCGTCCCATCCCTGCGCCACGCAGGCCGCTACGAATCCGTGCCAGCTCTCGCCGCCCGCGGCTTCGACGATCCATGCGTCCGGCCGCGCCTCCAGCAGACGCACGCCTTCGAACGCGACGCGCGCGACCAAGCCCGGCACACGCTCGGGCAACACCACATTGCTGCCGCCGCCCAACACCAGCAGCGACGGCGCCGCTTGCGCGAGCGCCGACAAGGCCGGCAATTGCGCCGGATCGCGCAGCGCGACGAAGGCGTCGGCCCGGGACGCGAGTCCCAGCGTATTCAGACGAGTAAGGTCCTGCACGGCCGGAGACAACGAATCGGACGCGGGTCCGGCGAAGGAATTTGACATGGGTGCTACGTGGTGTGCTATAGTTTCTGTCTTCGCTCAGTTTACTTGATTGAGTGCTTGACCCGATTTGAAGTTCGAATCGAAACGGCCACGGCGGCTCAGGACAAGCTCAAAAAATCGTGCTAGACTGCGCGCCTTCTGATCGATAACCAAGTTGATCAGAGTGAATAAGAAAAGCGGTTCTGAGCAGTTTGCGGAACCAATGCGGGAGTAGCTCAGTTGGTAGAGCGCAACCTTGCCAAGGTTGAGGTCGCGAGTTCGAGACTCGTCTCCCGCTCCAGATTTTGATGTGCAGCTTGTTCAGTGCTGCAGATCATTGAAAGCAAGGGCCGAAAGGCCCTTTTTTCATGCCTGAAAAGCCAGTTCATGCAGCACATGCGAGCCGACTTGATGGATGAAAAAATTAATGTATACTCTCGCCTCGCTGATTGGACAGCCGCCAGATTCTTGAAGATTCTTCTTGAAGACTCAAGCGCACAGCCAGCGATGAGGGTATTAGCAAATGCGGGAGTAGCTCAGTTGGTAGAGCGCAACCTTGCCAAGGTTGAGGTCGCGAGTTCGAGACTCGTCTCCCGCTCCAGATTTCGGTCTGCCGTGCAAAGACCCTTAAAAGTATGTACAATCGCTGTCTTTGGTGAACAGCCCTGATACCAAAACAGGCATTCATCAGAACAAGCGAAGGCTTGTAGCTTAGTAGTAATAAGCAGTACCCAGCAGTACCCCAGCAGTACCCCCGCGGGAGTAGCTCAGTTGGTAGAGCGCAACCTTGCCAAGGTTGAGGTCGCGAGTTCGAGACTCGTCTCCCGCTCCAAATACAAAGAGGAAGCATCGGCCAACACCGCGCTTCCTTTTTTCTTGCAAGTGCTGGCGCAATGGCAGAGTGGTTATGCAGCGGATTGCAAATCCGTGTACGTCGGTTCGATTCCGGCTTGCGCCTCCAGCATCTTTTCCCCCTCCCCAGCATCTCGTTACCCATCCCTACGCCCGGTCAGCCGGATGATTGTTATGGTGACCCCGTTTTCATTTGAACGATGAGTCCATGCACAACATCCCGGTATCACAACCGCGCCGCTTTACTGCCCGCCCCGCTTTCCTGAGCCTGTCCGCCGCCGCGCTGATCGCACTAGCGCCGCTGGCTGCCGAGGCGCATGACAAGCACCATCACCACCGCCACAAGGGCGGCGAGTACAAGGAAAAGTATTGGGATGGCGCCTGCAAGGTCGAGCGCAAGTGGAAGCGCAACGGCGACTACAGCGAAAAGCGCAAATGCCGTGACGACTATGCTTATGGCTACGCACCGCAATCCGTGGCGGTGCCCGTGATGCCGGTGCAACCTGGCATCGTCATCTCGCCCACGATCGTCATCCGCCCCTGAGACCATGGATCAATCGGTAAAGGACGCCCTCACCCGCTGGCCGAATGTGCCGGCTGTCTACGGATGGCTGTCGCTGGATGCGCGCGGCCGCTGGCGCCTTCATCCGCAAGGACAGGCCAATGAGGGCGGGCCGGGCGAGCCGATCACCAATACGCAGATCCTGGAATTCATCAGCCGCAATTACGAACGCGACAACGACGGCCGCTGGTTTTTCCAGAACGGCCCGCAGCGGGTGTTCGTACGTCTGGACGCAGCGCCCTATGTGTTGCGCCTTGCCGATGACAATCGCGGCCTCATCACGCACACGGATGCGACCGTCGACGCAGTCAGCGCGTGGTGGCTGGATGATGAAGGCCGGCTCTACGCATCGACGCCGATGGGCGCCGGCATCGTGCTGGACCGCGATTTGCAGCCGCTGCTGGAGATGATGCGGACGCAAGCTGGTGCTCCGCTGCTGGACGCGCTGGCCGAACTGGCGGCTAGCCATTCGATGACAGCCGACTGGCCTGACGTGTACGCGGCGGCGCCGCTGCACGCAATCGCGCAGGCGGACATCGCCGCGCGCCTGGGATTTGACCCCGCCCCGCACGCCCCCGCGGCCTGACGGGCCAGCGCAAACTCAGAACATCCCGTTGCTGTTGGCGGCCTTCTCGGGAATCGGTTGCACGGCATCCCAATGCTCGACGATCTTGCCGCCTTCCAGGCGAAAGATGTCGATGATGGCGTTGCCGCGCGTACCCGGCTCGCGCACGGCGTGGACATGCAGGATGACGTAATCGCCATCCGTGAACACGCGCTTGATTTCGCTGTGCGAGGCGGGATACTTGTCGCGCAGGAATGCGATGAATTGCCGGAAGCCCTCGGGGCCGTCGGCCGCGTTGGGATTGTGCTGCACATAACGATCGCCCACGTACTTGAGCGCGGCGTCCGCGTCTTTCTGGTTCAAGCCTTTTTCATAGAACGCCAGGACGGCAGCCTTGTTGGCGGCTTCTTGTTCGGGCGTGGCTTGCGCGGCACAGGCCAGGACGGAAAACAGCAGTGCGGCAAACGTGCGCATGAACATAGGCCGGGACATATCGACTCCAGATAAAAAAAGGCGAAGCCATTCTATGGCCCCGCCTTCGCGCGGGCCACGTCCGGCCCGGTAAACAGATTGATGCGCGTAGCGCTCAGTGGCTTGACGCCGCTATGGCACAGCGGCGGCCGCTTTTGACCAGCGCGAACTTGCCGTCGCCCAACAGCGCCAGGACGGCAGCCGCCACGGTCAGGAAAATCGGATATTCCCAACCGCCGCCCGGGTTGCCGAAGCCCCAGCCATTGCCAAAATGGACCGTCGACGCCGCGAAGAGCTGCACCACGGCAATCGCAGCGACCCAGCGCGGCACCACGCCCAGGATCAGCAGGATGCCTCCGGCCACCTCGAAAAACGTGACCGGATAGGCCAACCAGCTGGCAAAACCGATCTTGGCGAAGAACTGGGCGGTGCCGGGCAGCGTGAACACCAGCAGCTTGGTCAGGCCATGGGCCAGGAACATCACGCCCAGCGCCACGCGCAAGAGCAACGCGGCATACGGCGCGGTACGGGAATCAATCATTGCAATCATCCTTGTGCAGAAAAGCGAATCGCCCGGAGCAGGCAGATCCTTCATGGGCCGTATTCTTGCGATTCCAAAAACAAAGATAAACATGCAGAATTGCAAATTATTGTTCCCCGATAGGAAACAATCTTGGACACCCATACCGCCATGCAGACCTATGCCAAGGTCGTCGAACTGGGCTCATTCGCGGCAGCCGCCGACAAGATGGGCCAGGCGCGATCCGTGGTGACGCGGCAAATCGCCTATCTGGAGCAGAAGTACGGCGTACGCCTGCTGAACCGCACGACGCGCAAGCTCAGCATGACGGACGCCGGACGCGCCTTCTATGACCGCGTCCGGCCCATTCTGGCGGAGGTTGCCGACCTGGAACTGTCGCTGCAGGCGGAAGGCCAGCGGCCCAGCGGACGATTGCGGGTCAGCGCGCCCGTGTCCTTTGGCATCCTGCATCTGGGGCCAGCCATCGCCGAATACCTGCAGCGCTATCCGGACGTGGTGATCGACCTGGACCTGAACGACCGCGTGGTGGATCTGGTCGAGGACGGCTACGACGTTGCGGTGCGCATCGGCCCGCTGGTGGATTCGTCGCTGGTGGCCAGACCCCTGGCGCCGCAGCAACTGCTGGTCTGCGCAGCGCCGTCGTACCTGGAGCGCCACGGCGCGCCCGCCGTGCCTGAAGACCTGAAGCAGCATCGCTGCCTGCACTACGCCTACGCCAGCACGGGCAACGAATGGCATTTCGAGAAGGACGGCGTGACGCATCTGGTGCGCGTGAACGCGGCGTTGCGGGCCAATAACGGCGACGTGCTGCGCACCGCTGCACTGGCCGGCCACGGCATCATCCTGCAGCCGGAATTCCTGGTCGGGGATGACATACGCGCCGGACGTCTGACCGCCCTCTTGACCGGCTATGCCCACACGCCGATTTCCATGGTCGCCGTCTACCCGCACCGCCGCTTTCTGTCGCCCAAGGTCCGGTCGTTCGTCGAACACCTGGAAGCGCGGTTCGGCAGCCCCGCGCCCACGCCGCCGGCCCGGCGCGCCACGACCCGCCGCAGCCGGTAGAATCGTACCCATGACCGCCAAATCGCCCCTCGAATACTTCCCCGCCCCGCGCCGTTCCCACTTTTGCAGCCAGTGCGGCTCTCCGGTAAACCGCCGCGTGCCGGAAGGCGATAACCGCGAGCGTGACATCTGTGATCACTGCGGGGCGATCCATTACCAGAATCCGCGGCTGGTGGTCGGGACCGTGCCCGTCTGGGAAAACCGCATCCTGCTCTGCCGCCGCGCGATCGAACCCCGCTACAACACGTGGACCCTGCCCGCCGGCTTCATGGAGCTCGGCGAGAGCACGGCGCAAGGCGCGGCGCGGGAAACGCTGGAAGAGTCCGGCGCCAAAATCCAGTTGGGCGACATCTACACCATCATCGACGTCCCGCAGATCGAGCAGGTGCACGTGTTCTATCTCGCCCAGGCGGTGGGTCCGGAACTGGACCCGGGCCCGGAAAGCCTGGAAGCGCGCTGGTACGACGAATCCGAAATTCCCTGGGACGACCTGGCCTTCCGCACCGTCGCCAGCACCTTGCGCCTGTTCTTCGAGGACCGCAAACGCGGCACCTTCGGCCCGCATCACTACACCCTAGAATCCCACCGTTGAAACTGCCCTGGCTCGCCGCCGACACCCCGTTTCCTCCTGCGGAATTCGCGCTGACGGATCCGGACGGTCTGCTGGCCGCGGGCGCGGACCTGTCGCCGGAACGTCTGGCCCAGGCCTATTCCAACGGCATCTTTCCGTGGTACTCGGAAGGCGAGCCCGTGCTCTGGTGGAGTCCGAACCCGCGCATGGTGCTGCCCGTGAAGGACTTTGCGCCGTCGCACTCGCTGCGCAAGCTGCTCCGCCAGATCGCCGCCCGGGAATACGAAGCCACGCCCAGCGTGCAGGTGCGGGTCGACACCGTGTTTCCCCAGGTCATGGCGGCCTGCGCCGCGCCGCGCGACGGCCAGCCGGGCACGTGGATCACCGCTGCCATGCAGGACGCCTACCGGCAGTGGCATGACGCCGGCGTCGTGCACAGCATCGAAACCTGGATCGACGGGGAATTGGCGGGCGGGTTGTACGGCATCAGCCTGGGACGCATGTTCTTCGGCGAATCCATGTTCACCCGCGTCCCGAACGCCTCGAAGATCGCGCTCGCGCATCTGGTTCGCTACCTGGACGCGCAGGGCGTCGAGTGGATCGACTGCCAGCAGCAGACGCGGCATCTGGCAAGCATGGGTGCGGCTCCCGTGCCACGGGAACACTTTCTGCGGCATGTTCGGCAAGCCACTCAACAGCCCGGCATTCCGTGGTCACGCGGCCGTCTGGACACGCGCGGCCAACTGCATCCGGATACACCCGAGGGGACGGATTGCAGCCCGAGTTAAGCGTTAATATGGAGCCACTCCCGTCCCGGGTTTGCCGCCTATACGCGGGATATCCGATACGCCAGCTCCCATGAGCCAGCTCCAATGAGCCAGCTGAAAGAACTTCCCTTCTCCACGCTGCAGTTCTACGCAACCGCCCCCTACCCCTGCAGTTATCTGCCGGGTCGCCAGGCCCGGTCGCAGGTGGCCGCGCCCGGGCATCTGATCAACGCGGGCACGTATTCCCAATTGGTGGAACAAGGCTTTCGCCGCAGCGGTCTATTTACCTACCGTCCCCATTGCGACAACTGTCAGGCCTGCATTCCCGTGCGCGTAGATACGGCCGGATTCGCCCCCAACCGCAGTCAGCGCCGTGCGTGGCGCGATCATCAGCATCTGCAGTCGTTCGTCGCGGAGCTGGCATGGTCGCCGGAACACTACCGGCTCTATACCCGGTATCAGCAGGGCCGGCATCCGGGCGGCGGCATGGACGAAGACAGCCGCACGCAGTACGCGCAGTTTCTCTTGACCAGCCGCGTCAACACCCGGCTGGTCGAGTTCCGCAACGCCGAGGGTGTGCTGGTGATGGTCTCCATCATCGACGTGCTGGACGACGGCCTGTCCTCGGTCTACACGTTCTATGACCCGGACATTGCCGATGGCCTGGGCACGTACAGCATTCTCTGGCAGGTAGAACAGTGCCGCGCGCTGAACCTGCCGTGGCTCTATCTGGGCTACTGGATCGCGGACAGCCGCAAGATGTCCTACAAATCGGCCTTCCGTCCGGCGCAGTTCCTGGTCGACGGGGAATGGCGCGACAGTCCCGACCGCCCGCCCGCCTGAATCTGTTGCGGCGTCGTTTGCAATCGGCGGGGACGGAGCAAATCGCTCTACAATCCCGGCCCATGTCTATCCTCTTCCACGCCTATCCCCTGGCCCGCCCGGCGCTCTTCGCCATGGATGCGGAAACCGCCCACGAAGTCACCCTGTCGGGCCTGCAGCGCGCCTATGAATGCGGCGCCACGCGCAAGCTCATGCACGCGCAGCCCAAGGCGCCCTGCACACTGATGGGGATGCAGCTGGCCAACCCGATCGGACTGGCCGCCGGCCTGGACAAGAACGGCGCCTACATCGACGCGCTGGGCAACCTGGGTTTCGGCTTCATCGAGGTCGGCACGGTCACGCCGCGCGCGCAGCCCGGCAACCCCAAGCCGCGCATGTTCCGCCTGCCGCGCGCCAATGCGCTGATCAACCGGCTGGGCTTCAACAATCAGGGGCTCGACGCCTTTCTTGCCAACGTGCAGCGCAGCACGTGGCGCAAGCAAGGCGGAATTCTGGGCCTGAACATCGGCAAGAATGCAGACACGCCCATCGAACGGGCCGCCGACGACTACCTGATCGGCCTGGACGGCGTGTACCCGCATGCCGACTACGTCACCGTGAATATCTCGTCGCCCAACACCAAGAACCTGCGTGCGCTGCAAAGCGGCGACGAGCTTTCTGCGCTGCTCGCGCAGTTGGCCGACAAGCGCCGCGCCCTGGAAGACCGGCACCAGCGCCGGGTCCCGATGGCGGTGAAGATTGCGCCGGACCTGTCACAGGACGAAATCGACGCCATCGCCGAGATCCTTCCGCGCCACGGCATCGATGGCGTCATCGCCACCAACACCACGCTGTCGCGCGACGCGGTGAAGGGCCAGGCCCATTCGGAGGAGGCTGGCGGCCTGTCCGGCGCGCCCGTGCATCAACTGTCGCTGGCGGTGATCCGCCGCCTGAAGGAACGGCTGGGCAATAGCCTGGCCATCATCGGCGTGGGCGGCGTGCTGTCCGGACGGGAAGCCCGCGAAAAGATGGAAGCCGGCGCCGACGCGGTGCAGCTTTACACGGGCCTCATCTACCGTGGCCCCGGGCTGGTCGGCGAATGCGTACGCGCCGTCGCGTCCCGCTGACAGCCGATAAAGACAAAAAACGCAGGCAAAAAAAGGGGCCACCCTGTGGGTGGCCCTAATTCCAGCTCTGCTCTGTCACTCAACAGTACTACATTACTGCGCTTCGCGCAGCACCGTGCGCCAAATACTTAGGCGCTGCGGCGGCTGCGGCCGGCAACCTTGGTCGCGGCGTCGGCGGCGTCCGTGGCGGCCTTGAAGGTCGCGTTGGCGGCGGCGTTCAGGTTCGACTCGGCGACTTCAGCGGCCTGCTTGGCAGCCTTGGTCATCGAATCGTAGGCGCTGGTCGCGGTGGCCAGCGAGGACTTGATCAGGGCGACGGCGCTTTCGGAACCGGTCGGGGCGTTCTTGGAGAACTGGTCGACGGCTTCGCTCAGCTGTTGCTGGCTTTCGGCGATCTGTTCTTCGGTCAGCTTGACCAGGCTGCCTTGCACGCCGGCAACGATGTCATACACGTGCTTGGTGTAGGCCAGGGCCTTTTCGGCGCCCGGTTGCAGCAGGCCCGTCGCGAACGCGGCGGCTTCCTGCGGATCCTTGACTTCAGCGGCTTGCTGCGACTTCTGGGCGACTTCGTCCAGGGTGGCCTTCACGACCTTCAGGTTCAGTTCGACCAGCTTTTCGAAGCCGGCGAAGACGGCGGTCTGGGCGGCCACGATGGTGTTGATGCTGGCCTTTTGACGGTCCAGAACTTGTTGCGGAATTGCGCTCATAGAATGCTCCTCTCAGGGTAGCCGGAGGCTGTCCGGCAGTAAGGATGGTTGTCTGCGACGAAATAAGAAACGTGCGCGGAAACTGGTACTACAAGCTACCGCCGGCCCGTTTGATGCACTGCACAATTGCCATTCTAGACTGGGTAAAAAACTTGTCAAGCAGTTTTTGTGCGGCGCAACAAGTGTTTGCACTTTAACGGTGCGCCCGCCTGCCGGGGCTTGATTCTGCTCAACGAATTCCCGGAACTCGGGAAATACCGGACATGACGCGGTATCAATTCTTTTCTACACTGTTTTCACGCTGATGACAGACAAATACCAATGATATGTCAGCGAAAGATAACTAATCGCAGCAAGCAAAACCCTGCAATCGGAGACCTCATGACTTTCATTCCCCGCACGCTTTCGGCCCTGCTCGCGGCCGGTGCCCTGTTCGCGGCCTGCGCCGCGCACGCGGAATATCCGGAACGCCCCATCAACATGGTGGTGCCGTTCGCGGCAGGCGGCCCGACGGACAACGTCGCCCGCTCCCTTGCGGAAGCCATGCGGCCCAGCCTGGGCCAGACGGTCGTCGTTGAAAACAAGGGCGGCGCCGGCGGCACCATCGGCACCACTCAGGTCGCCCGTGCCCAGCCGGACGGCTATTCCATCCTGTTGATGCACGCCGGCTTCTCGACCGCCCCGTCGCTCTACAAGAATCCGGGGTATGACCCCTTCACGAGCTTTGAGCCGGTCGGCCTGGTGGTCGACGTGCCCATGACCATCGTCGCCCGCTCGGACTTCCCGCCCAACACCATCGCCGAACTGGCCGACTACGTCAAAAAGAACAAGGACAAGGTCTCGCTCGCCAACGCGGGCATCGGCGCCGCCAGCCACCTGTGCGGCACGATGCTGGTCGAAGCCCTGGGCGTGCAACTGCTGACCATCCCGTACAAGGGCACCGCGCCCGCCATGAACGACCTGCTGGGCAAGCAGGTCGATCTGATGTGCGACCAGACCACCAACACCACGCAGCAGATCGAAGGCGGCAAGGTGAAGGCCTACGCCGTGACCAGCCTGAAGCGCGTTCCCACGCTGCCCAAGCTGCCGACCATGGACGAGTCCGGCTACAAGGGCTTTGAAGTGGGCATCTGGCATGGCATGTGGGTGCCGAAGGGCACGCCCAAGCCTGTCGTGGATAAGCTGGTCAAGAGCTTGCAGGCCGGTCTGGCCGATCCCAAATTCCAGGAGCGCATGAAGCAACTTGGCGCCACCGTGCTGACGTCGGAAGCCAACCCCGATGCGCTGACCGCGAAGGTCAAGCAGCAGGTCCCGCAATGGGCCGAGCTGTTCAAGAAGGCCGGCATCGAGAAGCAATAAGCCCGCTTCAAGAGGCCGCCCGCTTCGGCGGCGCCTCTTGCGGCAACGGCCCATAAAAAAGCCCCCTCATGGGGGCTTTCTGTTTTGGCGTGCGCCGCAGCTACGGCCGCATGGCTTCGGCCGCCAGACCCAATCCGTTGAAACCCGAGGACACGGAGGGTTCGTAGCCCAGCGCTTCGGAAATGCTGGCGGCAGTTTCGACCAGCGCCTTGATCCAGTCGTCCTGCAGCCGTTCGGCCGGCGCCGAGATCGACAGCCCCGCCACCAGCTTGCCGGTGTCGTCGAAGATGCCGGCGGCGATGCAGCGTACGCCCAACTCCAGCTCCTCGTTATCGCGGGCGTAGCCGTGGCGGCGCACCAGGGCCAATTCGCGTTCCAACTTGTCCAGATCGGTCAGGCTGTTGCGCGTATGGCCGGCCAGCCCCGTGCGCAGCGCGTAGGCGCGCACCTGGCGCGTGTCGCCCGTGGACAGAAACAGTTTGCCGGTGGACGTCAGGTGCAGCGGCGCGCGGCCGCCGATGGCCCGCACCACCTGCATGCCGGAGCGTTCGCTCCAGGCGCGGTCGATGTAGACGATTTCGTCGCCCTGCTGGACGGAAAGATTGATGGTCTGCCCCGTCAGCTTGTGCAGCGACCGCATGGCCGGAATGGCCGCCTCGCGCACGTTCAGACGGCCCTTGACCAGCGATCCCAGCTCCAGCAGGCGCATGCCCAGCTGATACAGCCCGTTGTCGACCCGCTCGACATAGCGGCCGACGACCAGGTCGTTCAGGATGCGGTGGGCGGTGGAGGCGTGCAGACCGGTGGTGGCCGACAGCTCTTTGAGCGAGACCGGATCCGGTTGAGCGGCCAGGGCGTCGAGCAGACGCATCGCGCGTTCGATGACCTGAATGGCGATCGGATGGGCGGAAGCGCCTTCGGTTTCGGCGTCCAGCGGATTGCGAGGGGTGGGAAGACGGGCCATGGAATTTTGGGCTGGCGCCGCCACGCAAGACACGCGTTGCGGCAATGCAGCAAACAGTTCTTATCCCGTATTGTGAAATTTACCGGCCGGTTTGGCAAATGGTATTTGCGCAGCGGGCGCGACCGGCGGTGCCCCGCCGCCGCGCAAATCAGGCCGCCGCCGGGGGCGCCAGCTTGCCGCCCAGGCGCAGGACTTCGGCGCGCAGGAATTCCAGCGCCGCTGCGGCAGCCTCGGGTTCGCCCTTCACGCCCAGCTCGATGTGGGGCGTGCCGCCCGCCTCGCCGACGCTGGGCAGACTGAACGCGCGGACGTCGGGCCAACGACTTTCCACAGCAACCATCGACGGCGTGATGCGCGATTCGGGCATGCTGAAAACCAGGAAGGAATGCTCGACGTGGGCGCGAATATGCTGCAGCGCACGATAGCGGGAATCCAACGTCCATTCCAGCATTGGCCACGCCATGACGGGAAAGCCCGGCACGAAGGTGTGATCCTTGATGAAGAATCCCGGGATCCGGTTGTACGGATTGGGGACGATCTCGCAGCCTTCGGGGAACATGCCCATCTGCAACCGTTGCTGGTTTTCCGGCGCGCTCATGTCGGCAGTGCCCTGCCCCTTTTCCGCCATTTCGCGCGTGCGCAATGCGATGGCCTCCTTGGCTTCGGGATGCAGTGCCAGCGGCAGGCCAAGCGCAGCGGCCGCGGCCTGGCGGGTATGGTCGTCGGGCGTGCCGCCGATGCCGCCACACGACAACACGACGTCGCCACTGGCGAAGCTGCGCTTGTAGGCGTCGACCAGACGGTCGCGCTCGTCAGGCAGGAATTCGGCCCAGCTCAGGTGCATGCCGCGCGCGCCCAGCATTTCGACGATCTTGGAAAAATGCTTGTCCTGGCGCCGTCCCGACAGGATTTCATCGCCAACGATGATGAGGCCGATACTGCGGGCGGTGGGTTCTGCAGCCATGTCCGATTCCATTGATAAGAAAAGACGCCGGTCAGACGTCGATGACGCGGTCCTGCCGCAGGCGCTTGAGGGCTTCCAGGCCGTAGTGCGCGTAGACCAGCGCGGAAAACACCGGCAGGATAATCCACGCGGCCGGCAGCAGGTTCAGTAGCGAGCAAATCAGACCGATGGTCCAGAAGCCGCCGTTGTTCCGTTCGAGGATCAGTTTGCGTTCATCCGGGCTGGCGTGCTCGACGATCGCGTCGACGCGCATCATGCGCGAGAACGCGAAGGCCCACCAGAAAATGGACAGCACGATGGCCATGGGCGGCACGAGCCAGAGCGGCAGCGTCAGCACCCACCCCGCGGCGAACGCCGCGGACACCCACACGGCGTTCCACACGCTGACCGCGGTGGAGAACTTGCCGCGGCGGCCCACCGTGGCGTATTCGCGCTGACCGACGTGACGCAGCACCAGCGGCATGACGAAGACGGCGGCGATGGCCAGTCCAAGGATGCCGGACACCGGCAACAGGATGGCCGCGGCGATGACCGGAATCAGCCAGATCTTGAGCGAGAACAGGCCGACCGCGACTAACCATTGGTCGACGCGATTGACGATGTCCCATTGCGACACCTCGGTGCGCAACCAGTCGGTCAGGGGCGTCCAGAAAAACCAGAGCAGCAGGATGGCGCCAACAAGGGCGATCAGGAAAGGCAGCAGCACCGCGAACAGCATGGTCGGGTGGCACTGCGACACGAGCGCGCGCTTGAACGCCTGCCCCACGCTTACGGCCCCCGCGCCGGCGCCGGACAGGCGGCCGTTTCCGGGGGCGGGCGGATCAGTACGCAGGACGGTCATGGCAATCAAATTGAGGGGTGAACAACCCGGGTATGATAGTCAAACCCGCCCCGATCCGCTCACATGTCTCTGCTTACACCTGGTACCGATCTTGCCCCGCTGCGCGCGCGGCTGAGCGCCACGCCCAACACCTGGCTCATCGCCTGTTTCTGCGCCGCCTGGTGCGACACCTGCGAAGAATACAAGCCCAAATTGCAGGCCCTGGCCGGCGCCTTGCCGCAACACGTCTTTGCATGGGTCGACATCGAGGATCACGCTGAATTGCTGGGCGACGTGGACGTCGAGAACTTCCCTACGCTGCTGGTGCAGATCGGCGATCGTGTCGTGTTCTACGGCCCCATGCTGCCGCATATCGGCCACCTGGAGCGCCTGCTGGAAAGCCTTGACGAAGACAGCGCGGCCGTGACCACCGCCCTGCCCGATCTGCCGCGAATGCTGGCCGCCTGACATCGCGGCGCGCCCGACAAAAAACCCGCAACGCCTGAAGGCCTTGCGGGTTTTTTTGCGGTCCGAGGACCGGCGACCGGTGTCGCGCGCGATCAGGGCTTGCGGCTGCCGCCCAGCAGGACGGCAAGCTGGCGCTTGGGCGCCGACGACGGCGCGGCATTGCTGCGCGAATCCTGTTCTTCGGCCGGCGCGGCCGTCGTCGAGGGCTCGTAAGGCTTCAGGAAGAAGTCGTCCACCGGTTGGCGCGAGCCGCCGCCATGGTGGCTGGAGCGTCGGTCCGAAGAACGGCCGCGATCGCCACGGTCGCCGCGGCTTTCGCGGCTGCTCTCGCGCCCCTCGCGCGAATGCGAACCACCGTCGCTGCGGCGATGGCTGCGGGCGATCAGATCGGCCGGCACGTCGAGCGTGCCACGAGGCACTTCGCGCTTGATGAGCTTTTCGATGTCGAGCAGGAAACGCTCTTCATCGGCGGTGAACAGGGCAATGGCTTCGCCCGACGCACCCGCGCGGCCCGTGCGGCCGATGCGGTGCACGTAGTCTTCGGCGTTGTACGGCAAGTCGTAGTTGATGACGCAAGGCACGCCCGCCACATCCAGGCCGCGCGCGGCCACGTCGGTTGCGACCAGCACTTCGAGCTCGCCCGCCTTGAAGGCTTCCAGCGCTTTCATGCGGTCGGCCTGGGTTTTGTCGCCGTGAATCGATTCAGCCTTGACGCCGTCGCGTTCGAGGTCGCGCGCCAGGCGCGCGGTGCCGATCTTGGTGTTCGAGAAAACGATGACCTGATTCAGGCCGCGGGACTTCACCAGATGCACGACGGCGGCGCGCTTGGCGTCGCTGGTCATCTTGTAGGCGATCTGGGTGATGGTCGTCGCGGTGGCGTTGCGCGCCGCCACTTCGATTTCCACAGGCTGGTTCAGGTACGAACGGCCCAGCTTGCGGATTTCGTTGCTGAACGTGGCCGAGAACAAGAGGCCCTGTCTCTGCGCGGGCAGCAGCCGGATGATGCGTTCGAGATCGGGCAGAAAACCCATGTCGAGCATGCGGTCTGCTTCGTCCAGCACCAGGATGCCGACCTGGCTGAGGTTCACGTTCTTTTGTTCAACGTGGTCGAGCAGGCGGCCCGGCGTGGCGACCAGCACCTCGCAGCCGCGGCGCAGCGCTTCTTTCTGCGGACCGATATCCACGCCACCGAACACGACGGCCGAGCGCAGCGGCGTCTTCTTGCTGTAGCGCTTGACGCTCTCGAAGACTTGGTCCGCCAGTTCACGCGTGGGCGCCAGGATCAGCGCGCGCACCGGATGCCGGGCGGGCGAAGCACTGGTATTGGCCAGCGGCATGAGACGGTGCAGGATCGGCACCGTGAAGGCCGCCGTCTTGCCGGTGCCGGTCTGCGCGGCGCCCATGACGTCACGACCCGACACCACGACGGGAATGGCCTGCGCCTGGATGGGCGTGGGGGTGGTGTAGCCGGTTTCGGCGATGGACTGCAACAACAGGGGGTGCAATCCGAAATCGTCGAACGTCGGCGCGGGCGCGGGCGCGTCAGCGGTGGGTGCTGCGGTTTGAGTGGATTCAGTCATCAGGGGTTAGGCAAGTACCGGGACCAGTGAAAAAGAACAAAACGAGAGTGCTGCATGCACTGCTACATAAGGCATCGGGGCATCCATGCTGGATTCGATACTTATGAGGGCAGTACCAGGCCCGGATTGCTGTGGATTGATGAATTTTAGCGCAGCCGCCTTACCACACGGTCAAACGGTCTGTTTGAGGCCCGGTCGGCAGCACGATCCAATGGCCCACCGAGGCAAAAAAAGTGCCTCGAGTGTCCACCAGACGGACGATGTAACACGGGATTTGTGGCCGTCAGCTGGCCAGCCAGCGCAAACCCCAGAGCACCAGCATGCCGACCACGATCACGAGCACCGCGCTGCGGGTGCGCAGGAACACCAGGATGGCGACCAGTCCGGCAACCAGCTTGTAGTCGAAGACAGGGCCCAGCCCGGCCTTCCAGGGCAGCAGATCGGGGACCACGATGGCAGTGAGCGCCGCGGCGGGTGCGTAGCGCAAGGCGCGGCGCACATTGTCGGACAGCGGAATGTAATCGCCAAACAGCATGAACCCGGCGCGCGTCAATACGCTGCACAGGGCAAGCAGCAGGATGGCGGAATAGACGTAGAGTTCCCAGGACCAATTTGTCATGGACGCGCCTTGAAGAAGCGTTCGGCCCACATGCCGGCGATGACGCCGGAGATCACCGCCGCAGCCAGCCCGAGGCGCAGGGGCATTGCCTGCCCCACCCAGGCGACGACGCCGGCGGCCAGCATCGACACCAGCATCGGTTTGGAACTGGCCAGCGGCACCGTGATGGCCAGCAGCGCCAGCACGGCGGCAAAATCCAGGGACCAATCGGTGGGAACCTGCGCGCCCAGGTAGATGCCGATGATCGACGACGACTGCCAGACCAGCCAGCCCGGCACGATGGAACCCAGGAAGAACCAAAGCTGCTCTCGGGTCCCGCGTTCGACCGAGTCGCCAAAACGGGGCATGAACAGCACGAAGCCCATGTCCGTTGTGAAATAGCCGAGTCCCAGGCGCTTGGGCCACGACAGGTGGCGGAAATAGGGCTGCAGGGCGGCGCCGAAGATGATGAAACGCAGATTCACGACGCAGCCGGCGGCGAAGATCAGCCAGAGCGGCGCGCCGGCGGCGATGAGCGGCAATGAGGTGAGCTGGGCCGAGCCGGCGTACAGCAGCAGCGTCATGGCAAGCGCCATGGATTCCGTCAGTCCGGACTTGACCATCGCCACACCGGTCACCAATCCCCAGGTCGCGGTGGCGATCAGGGCGGGCACGATGGCATGGACGCCGGCACGGAAGGCGGTTACGCGTTCCTGGCGGACCAGGGCTGGGTCTTCGGATTCAGGAAGCGCGGATTCAGAGGACAACGGCTGGCCCCTGGCGATTCAGGCAGGACGACATGGATACTCGATGGGAATGAACTGCGCGAATAGGCCCGTATTGTAACCTCGCTGCTTGATACAATAGCGCCCTCGAGATTCTTGGCCCCCATGGCCTGGCGCACGGCGGCAGGTTTGGTGCGCACTGTGTGGAGAAGACCATGTCGATGGCTGACCGCGACGGTTTCATCTGGTATGACGGCAAGCTCGTCCCATGGCGAGACGCGACGACGCATGTCCTGACGCATTCGCTGCATTACGGGCTGTCCGTCTTCGAAGGCGTGCGCGCTTACAACTCCACCCTTGGCACGGCTATCTTCCGCCTCGAAGACCACACCAACCGGCTCTTCAATTCGGCGCACATCTACCAGATCCCCATGCCGTTCGATCGCGACACGATCAACGAGGCACAGCGGACGGTCGTTCGCGAAAACCAGCTTGAATCCGGCTACCTGCGCCCCCTCGTGTTCTACGGCCCCGAAAAAATGGGTGTGTCGCCCAAGGGCGCCCGGGTGCACGTGGCCATCGCGGCATGGCCCTGGGGCGCGTATCTGGGCGAAGAGGCGCTGTCCGGCGGCATCCGCGTGAAGGTGTCGTCGTTTGCGCGCCAGCACGTGAATGTCACGATGCCGCGCGCCAAGGTCGCCACCACCTACGCCAATTCCATCCTGGCCAATACCGAAGCCCTGCAGGACGGCTACGACGAGGCCCTGCTGCTGGACACCGACGGCTTCGTGGCCGAAGGCTCCGGCCTGCGGCAGGCCGTGGCGTCCCTGCCCGGCGTGGTCCGCTATTCGCTGGACACGCTGCTGCCCGTGGCCGAAGAATGCGTGGCGCTGGGCATCCCCGTGCTGTCGCTGTTTCCCGCCATCGACCCGTCGCTGAAGACCCCGGACGGCATCGAAGCCACCAATCCCGACGGCCTGATCCCGCGCGTGGTCCGCGAGCTGAAATCGCGTTTCCCGGAACTGGGCGTGCTGTGCGATGTGGCTCTGGACCCGTACACCAGCCACGGCCAGGACGGCGTCATCGACGCGGACGGCTACGTGGTCAACGAACCCACCGTCGAGATCCTGGTCAAGCAGGCGCTCACGCAGGCTGAAGCCGGCGTCGACATGGTCGCCCCCAGCGACATGATGGACGGCCGCATCGGCGCGGTGCGTCGCGCGCTCGAGGCCAACGGCCACATCCACACGCGCATCATGGCGTATTCGGCCAAGTACGCCAGCGCGTTCTACGGCCCCTTCCGCGATGCCGTGGGCTCGGCCACCAATCTGGGCAAGTCCAACAAGATGGCTTACCAGATGGATCCGGGCAACATCGACGAGGCGCTGCGCGAAGTGGCCGGCGACCTGCAAGAAGGCGCCGACATGGTCATGGTCAAGCCGGGCATGCCTTATCTGGACGTGCTGCGCCGGGTCAAGGACACGTTCCGCGTGCCGACCTTCGCCTACCAGGTCAGCGGCGAATACGCCATGATCAAGGCGGCCGCCGCCAATGGTTGGCTGGATCACGACAAGGTCATGATGGAAGCGCTGCTGGCCTTCAAGCGCGCCGGCGCCGACGGCATCCTGACGTACTTCGCCATCGAAGCGGCCAAGCTGTTGAAAAGCCAGCGCTAGAAAGACCTCCGGGCGCGGCGGCTTTGGCCGTCTGCGCTCGGCGCCTCCCGCCGGCCAGGACGCCGGCAATCCCCCGCCATCAAGCCTTTGCGGCGGCAGCCCGCGCCGGCTGCGCGCCGCGGCGCAGTCCCAGCCACGTCCCGCCCAGCACACAGCCCAGACCGACGACATGCGTCAGCGTGACGTGCTCGTCCAGGAACAGGGCCGCGAACAGCAGCCCGAAGATCGGCAGCCAGTTCACGAACAGCGCGGCGCGGCTGATCCCCAGCCGCGCGATGCCCGCGTTCCACACGATGTTGCTGATACCGGACGCGACCACCGCCGAAAACATCAGCACCGCCCAAGGCCACCATGCCATCTGCCACGTCTCAGCGTGGTACGAGGACGGCGTCAGCGCGGCATGTCCCACCAGCATCACGCCGCCGGCCAGGTACATGTACCAGAGCATCCCCAGCGGATCCATCATGCGTGACATCCGCTGGATGACGAGGCCGCCAAACACGAACACCAGCACGGCCACGAACACCACGGCATCGCCCCATCCGGTCAACCCGAGCTGCGCGCCGCTGCCCACCACCACCATGCCGACGCCCAGGAGGCCGAGCAGCGCGCCGGCAATGCGAGTCGCCGTGAGTTTTTCTCGGTAGAAGATGGCGGCAAGAAAGGCGGACAGCAACGGACTGGTGGCCATGATCAGCGTGCCGTTGGCCGCCGACGACACGCGCAAACCCGACACCAACGCCACCTGGTGCGCATACACGACCAGAAAGCCGGCAAGCGCCACCCAGCCCAGCTGCGCGCTACCCAACTTCGGGATACGGCCGCCGCGCGCCTTGATGATGAGGGTGACGGTAATGAACGCAATGACGATCCGAACGGCGGCGAGCGCCTGGATGTCCATGTGCTGGGTCAGATACTTGATGGAGACGATGTTCAGGCCCCACGTGGCCATGACGAACATCAATTGAAGATAAATCAGACCGTTCCGGTCCTGACTTGCATCAACGGTGGGGGACGTCACGGCGCCGGCCTGGAGGGAGTGGGATGCGCCGCGCGGGCAGCGAAGCGATCATGGTATATCGCGCCCTTTCTTGATTCAACGCAAGCGTCGTCGCGTTGCGCGCATCAGACGCTGGCGCCTGCCCCGCCGCCAGCGTGCTCGTCCCTCAACGCACGAGCACGCGGTCCAGCGATTCCGTGAAGCGCTTTGCGTCTTGAAAGCCCACTACGCGCGCATCCGCGATTTCCTTACCGCCCGGCTCGAAGAACATGATGCCCGGCGGGCCGAACAGCCGGAAGCGCTTGAGCAGCGCGCGGTCGTCGGCATTGTTCGCGGTCACATCCGCCTGCACCAGCACCATGCCCGCCATGCGCTGCGCGACGCCCGGATCCGTGAAGGTGAAGCGCTCCATTTCGCGGCACGACACGCACCAGTCCGCATAGAAGTCCAGCATCACCGGCCGGGTGCTTTGCGCCAGCAGCGCGTCCAGCTCGGCATTGCTGCGCACACGCGTGAAATGGACATCGCCCGCCGCGGCGACGCCGGCAGCCGGCGCATCGCCGCGCGCGGCCAAGTGCGACAGCGGCTGCAGCACATCGCGCCCGCCACTGGCCGCACCGACGAGCCACGCCGCGGCCGCCAGGGCAAGCAACAAGCCCAGGCCCTTGCCGAACATGCGCCCGGCGCCCGCGCCTTGCGGCAAGGCGTCGAAGGCGCGCAGCATCACGGCCGACACGACAGCCAGAAACGCCCACCCCGTCATCTGGACCCAGGTGGGCACGACGGGAATCAGCATCCACCACGCGGTCGCCAGCAGCAGCATGCCGAACAACCGCTTGACGCCGTCCATCCACGGTCCGGCCTTGGGCAGCAAGGCGGACGACGACGCGCCGACGATCAACAGCGGCACGCCCATCCCCCATGCCATCGCAAACAGCGCCGATCCGCCCAGGATCACGTCCCCGGTCTGCGAGATATACAGCAAGGCGCCGGCCAGCGGCGCGGCCACGCACGGGCCGACGATCAGCGCCGACAAGGCGCCCATGACCAGGGCGCCGGTGTAGCGTCCGCCCGGCACGCGCGACGAGCGCTCGGACAGCATCGCCTGCACACTCGACGGCATCTGGAACGTGAATACATCGAACATCGCCAGCGCCAGCGCGGTCAGCAGGATGGCAAAGAGGGTCAGGATCCACGGCGTCTGCAACCAGGCCGCGAGCCCCGCGCCGCTCAGGCCGGCAGCCACGCCCAGCGCGGTGTACACCACCGACATGCCCAGCACGTAGGTGGCGGCCAAAGCCAATCCGCGTCCGCGGCTGGGCCGCTCCTGCTGCGCGCCGCCCAACACGATGGACGACAGGATGGGGATCATGGGCAGCACGCACGGCGTGAAAGCCAGCAAGAGGCCCAGCACCAGAAACACGCCAGCCGTCTTGATCCATCCCAGGCCACCCAGCGCGTCGGCCAGGCCCGTGTCTCCGGCATTGACCAGCGCGGACAAGCCGCCGGAAGCCGCTTGCGGCGCCAACGCCCCGCCAAGCCCCGTGCCCGCCACCGTATATCCACCTGCCACGGGCGTGAGCTTCACGGTGCTGTCCATCGGCGGATAGCAAAGGCCGGCATCCGCGCAGCCCTGGCCCGTCAGCGTCAGCGTGAACGGCTGTCCGCCGGCTCCCACCGGGACGCGGATCGTCACGTCCTTGTGGAAGACTTCCATGTCCTTTTCAAAGGTCGGGTCGTACTTGACCTCGCCTTTGGGATAAACGGCCTCGCCCAACGTGGTGGCATCGGCGGGACTGATGGCAATGGCGAAGCGCTCGCGGTACATGTAATAGCCGGGCGCGACCTTGTAGTGCAGCTCCACCGTGTCCGCGGACGCCATCTTGGCGCTGAACACGAACGCCTTTTCAGGCTCCAGAAACTCGGTATCCGCGCGCGCGGCTGCCTGCCATCCGAAAAGCAGAATGGCCATCGCCAGCAGCATCAGGCAGTGCCTGAAAAAGGGGGAGGTCGCGCTCGCGGCGCGTCCGCGCGCGCCGACCGTACCGGCAAGTTGCAACATCAGTTTCTCTTGTTCTGCGTAATGGCCGTCTGCTCGCGCACCCAGTCCAGGTAGGGCGCTGCGCCGGCGATGACCGGCAGCACGATGATCTCGGGAACGTCGTAGGGATGCATTTTCGACAAGGCCTGCACGACGGCGGCATGCCGCGCGTAGGTCGTCTTGATCTGGATGGGGATTTCTTCCGTCCCTTCGACCTCACCGTTCCACAGGTAGATGGACAACCCGGGCGCGCCGAGGTTCACGCACGCGGCCAGTCCGTCTTCGACGAGCACGTGCGCAATGCGTTTGGCCAGCAACAGGTCCGGCGCATTGCTGATGACCAGCACGACGTCGTCATCGCGCAACATGGAGCCTCCTTGGGATACCCGCGTGGGATGTAACTCGCGGTATTTTATCGGTATTGCGGCCACCTTCCCGGAACCGCCGCGCGCCAGGCCGCCGCGCCGCCCTCTTACACGCCGAGGCAAGCATGTCCGACAACTGCCTGTTCTGCCGCATCGCCCGTCACGAGATTCCCGCGCACGTCATCCACGAAGACGATCGCCTGCTGGCCTTCCTCGACATCCAGCCCGTGCGCCCCGGGCATACGCTCATCATTCCCAAGCAGCACTATCCCTATTACGAAGACATGCCGGCTGACCTTGCCGCCAGCATCGTCAACCTGGGCCAGCGGCTGGGCCGCCAGATGAAACGCCTGTACGGCGTCGAGCGCGTGGGATTTGCGTTCACGGGCATCCATGTCGCGCACGCGCACGCCCATGTCGTACCGATGCATCACCCGCAGGACGTGACGTCCACGCAATACATCGAGCAGCAGGACCTGACTTTCAGGATGCCGCCTCAGCCACCCCAGGATGTGTTGGCCGCCACAGCCGCAGAGCTTCGGGGGCAGTTGCGCGGCGGGCGCGAACGCGAGGATGGGGGCAACGCCTGATCGGTGCATTCGCGCCTCATCGCGAATCGCAGCGCCCCATCGCGGCGCCAAAAAAACAAGGGCGGGTCCGAAGACCCGCCCTTGTCGCTTATCTAGCTGCCGAAATTACTCGGCGCTGTCCTCAGCGGCTTCATCGACTTCCGGACGGTCAACGAGTTCCATGAAAGCCATGGGAGCGTTGTCGCCCTGACGGAAGCCCATCTTCAGCACGCGGGTGTAGCCGCCGTTACGGGCCGCGTAGCGCGGGCCGATTTCGGCAAACAGCTTCACAACCGCATCGCGATCGCGCAGACGGGCAAAAGCCAGGCGCTTGTTCGCGAGCGTGGGCTCCTTGCCCAGCGTGATCAGGGGTTCGATGACGCGGCGCAATTCTTTCGCCTTCGGCAGCGTGGTCTTGATGGCTTCGTGGGTGATCAACGAAACGGCCATGTTGCGGAACATGGCAAGACGGTGACTGCTGGTGCGGTTGAGCTTACGCAAGCCATTACCGTGACGCATGATAAGTTTCCTTTGAATCTAAAGAAGGCGTTTCCGCCATCGGGTTGCCGGCTCTTCTATCAGCCTGCAATCAGGCTGCGGTCCGGTAGAAAACGGGGCATTTTACGACGATTTCGCAAACTGCCCGGCGGTGAGGCCGGGCGCTGCGGGAGACGCCCTTTTCAGGGGCGGCACCCTTTCAAGACTTACGGACGCTCCAGGCCCAGGGGCGGCCAGTTCTCGAGCTTCATGCCGAGGGTCAGGCCACGTGCAGCCAGCACTTCCTTGATCTCGTTGAGCGACTTGCGACCCAGGTTCGGGGTCTTGAGCAGCTCGTTTTCGGTACGCTGGATCAGGTCGCCGATGTAGTAGATGTTTTCGGCCTTCAGGCAGTTGGCCGAACGCACCGTCAGCTCCAGGTCGTCGACCGGACGCAGCAGCACCGGGTCGATCTGCGGCGTGCCGCGGACCGGGGCTTCGTACGAATCGCCAGCGCCTTCCAGGGCGGCGAAGACCGAGATCTGGTCCATCAGGATGCGGGCCGACTGGCGCACCGCTTCCTCGGGCGAGATCACGCCGTTGGTTTCGATGTCCAGGACCAGCTTGTCCAGGTCGGTGCGTTGTTCAACGCGGGCGCTTTCAACGGCGTAGCTCACGCGGCGGACCGGGCTGAACGAAGCGTCCAGAACGATGCGGCCGATGGTGTGGGTGCGGTCTTCCGACAGCGCGCGCACGTTGCCCGGCACGTAGCCGCGGCCCTTTTCGACCTTGATCTGCATTTCCAGCTTGCCTGCTTCCGTCAGGTTGCAGATGGCGTGGCCGGGGTTGATGATCTCGACGTCGTGCGGCAGCTCGATGTCGCTGGCCAGCACCGTGCCGGCGCCGGACTTGCGCAGAACCAGCGTCACTTCGTCGCGGTTGTGCAGCTTGAAGACCACGCCCTTCAGGTTCAGCAGGATGTCGACGACATCTTCGCGAACGCCCGGGATGGTCGAGTATTCGTGCACCACGCCCGTCATCTGGACTTCGGTCGGCGCGTAGCCGGTCATCGAAGACAGCAGGATGCGGCGCAGGGCGTTGCCCAGCGTGTGACCGTAGCCACGCTCGAACGGCTCCATCACGATCTTGGCATGGTGCGTGCCGACCGGTTCGACTTCAATGGAGCGCGGCTTCAGGAAACCTTGAGTGGACATTTACTGTGTTCCTTTTCAATACCCTCGGCTCGTTACACCGATAAGGCTGATGGACAGGGTGAGACTTGATGCTCAAACCATGGGCGGCGCAAAAACGCTGCCCGATACTTACCGCAAAGCCCGCTCCACCAAATGGCGAAAGCGGGCTGCTGCGGGACTTGCTAACGGGTCAACCGGGTCGCGTGACCAGCTTGCCAGCACCTTGCGAAGGAGGCGCCGGCAGGCGTGATTAACGCGAGTACAGTTCGACGACCATCGATTCGTTGATGTCGCGAGCGACATCAGCGCGATCGGGGGCCGACTTGAACGTGCCGGTCAGCTTGGCCGCGTCGACTTCCACCCACTGGGGGATGCCGATGCTGGTGGCCAGGTCGAGCGATTCCTTGATACGGCCTTGCTTCTTGGCCTTTTCACGAACCGAGACGACGTCGCCAGCCTTGACCAGCATCGAAGCGATGTCAGCCGTGTGGCCGTTCAGTTCGATGGCGCGGTGGCTCACCAGCTGGCGAGCTTCGGCGCGCGTCGAGCCGAAGCCCATGCGGTAGACGACGTTGTCCAGACGCGATTCCAGCAGCTGGATCAGCGTTTCGCCGGTGTTGCCACGGCGACGCTCGGCTTCAGCGAAGTACTTGCGGAATTGCTTTTCCAGCACGCCGTACATGCGCTTCAGCTTTTGCTTTTCGCGCAGCTGCAGGCCGTAGTCGGAAGTGCGGGCACCCGAAGTGCGGCCGTGTTGGCCAGGCTTGGAATCCAGCTTGCACTTGGAATCCAGCGAGCGGCGGGCGCTCTTCAGGAACAGGTCAGTACCCTCGCGGCGCGAGAGCTTGCATTTGGGTCCAATATAACGTGCCATGTGGATTCCCTTTAGATACGACGACGCTTCGGCGGACGGCAGCCGTTGTGCGGAACGGGCGTGATGTCGGCGATGGACGAAATCTTGATGCCCAGCGCGTTCAACGCACGGACCGACGACTCGCGGCCAGGACCGGGGCCCTTGATGCGGACTTCCAGCGTCTTGATGCCGTACTCGAGCGCAACGCGGCCAGCCGTTTCAGCGGCAACCTGCGCGGCAAACGGGGTCGACTTGCGCGAACCCTTGAAGCCAGCACCGCCCGACGTGGCCCACGACAGTGCGTTGCCCTGACGATCGGTGATGGTGATGATGGTGTTGTTGAACGAAGCGTGAACGTGCGCGATGCCGTCCGAGACGTTCTTCTTGACCTTTTTGCGCACGCGCGAAGCGCCGCTGGTGGAAGCTTTCGCCATAATCCTGTTCCTCGATTATTTCTTCAGGGACGCAGCAGCACGACGCGGGCCCTTACGGGTCCGGGCGTTGGTGCGAGTGCGCTGGCCGCGCACGGGCAAACCGCGCTTGTGACGCATACCGCGGTAGGTTCCCAGGTCGATCAAACGCTTGATCGAGAGCTGTACTTCACGACGCAGGTCGCCTTCAACCGTGAACAAACCAACATGTTCGCGGACGCGTTCCAATTCAGCGTCGCTCAGATCCTTGACCTTTTTGTCAAAGGGTACGTTTGCCGCTTCGCAAATCTTGCGAGCGCGCGTACGACCGATGCCAAAAATGGCGGTCAGGCCGATCTCGGCGTGCTGTTGCGGCGGAATGTTAATGCCAGCAATACGGGCCATGACTGTTCCTTGAATAAATCCGTTGCGTAGTCGCTAACCCGAGTTAGCCTTGACGCTGCTTGTGACGCGGGTCGGTGCAGATAACGCGCACCACGCCGTGACGTTTGATAACTTTGCAGTTGCGGCAGATCCGCTTAACCGATGCCATTACTTTCATGGTTGACTCCTAATTTTCCGTAATCCGGTTTCGCTCACTTGGAGCGGAAAACAATCCTGGCTCGCGTCAGGTCATAGGGCGTGAGCTCCACTGTGACCTTGTCACCCGGCAGGATCCGGATGTAATGCATACGCATCTTGCCGGAAATATGGCCCAACACCACGTGGCCGTTTTCGAGCTTGACGCGAAATGTCGCGTTCGGGAGGTTCTCAAGAACCTCACCTTGCATCTGAATGACGTCGTCCTTGGACATTCTTTTGCTTACCGCATCGGCAAACCCGCGCCCTTGAAGTTGGCCTTCTTGAGCAACGAGTCGTACTGGTGAGACATCATGTAGGCCTGAACCTGCGCCATGAAATCCATCGTCACCACCACAATGATCAACAGAGACGTACCACCGAAGTAGAAGGGAACGTTCCAGCGCATCACCAAGAATTCCGGCAACAGGCACACCAACGTGATGTAGATGGCACCTGCGAGCGTCAAACGCATCAGGATCTTGTCGATGTAGCGCGCCGTTTGCTCGCCCGGACGGATGCCCGGAACAAACGCACCACTCTTCTTCAGGTTGTCCGCCGTTTCGCGGCTGTTGAAAACCAGAGCCGTGTAGAAAAAGCAGAAGAAAATAATCGCGACCGAGTACAGCGTGATGTAGAGCGGTTGACGAGGCGACAGGGCCGCAGCCAGGTCGCTAAGCCAGCGCATGTTCTCGCTGCTGGAGAACCAGCTCGTGATCGTGGCCGGGAACAGAATGATCGACGACGCGAAGATCGGCGGAATCACCCCTGCCATGTTCAGCTTCAGCGGCAAATGCGAGCTTTGACCACCGTAGACCTTGTTGCCGACCTGACGCTTGGCGTAGTTCACCGTGATCTTGCGCTGTCCGCGTTCCACGAACACCACAAAAGCGGTAACCAGCACCACCAGAGCCACGATGAACAGTGCCGAAAGCACAGACATCGCGTTGGTGCGGACCAGGTCCAACAGTGCAGCCAGCGCCGCGGGAAGACCCGCCACGATACCTGCGAAGATCAGGATGGAAATCCCGTTGCCCAGACCGCGTTCCGTGATCTGCTCACCCAGCCACATGACGAACATGGTGCCAGTGACCAAAGTCACGACGGTCGTGAAGCGGAACAGCATGCCCGGATCGATCACCAGTCCCTGCTGAGACTCCAACGCCACCGAAATGCCCACGGCTTGCACCAGCGCAAGCACGACCGTGCCGTAGCGGGTGTATTGGGTAATCTTCCGACGGCCGGATTCGCCCTCTTTCTTGAGCGCTTCCAGCGACGGCACCACCACCGACATCAACTGCATGATGATGGATGCCGAAATGTACGGCATGATCCCCAGGGCAAAAATCGAGAAACGCGAGAGCGCTCCGCCCGAGAACATGTTGAAC